>JAAEQP010000427.1 GCA_024231375.1 bacterium
CAAAACCGTGGGTGATGAGCGCCGATTCCAACGCCACCACCGGCGTGTCGGCAACGAGGGCCTGGGCGATTTCGGGAGCGATGCGCAACACGTTTCTACCTCCTCCCCAGCAGCTCTACCGCCAACTGCGCGTACACCTCTGCAGCGGCATGGACGTCGGCCAGGCGAATGTGTTCGTCGGGGGTGTGAGCGTGTTGCTCTTCTCCCGGCCCAAATCCCACCGTGGGGATACCTGCCACGCCTGCCGTGTAGACTCCTTCTGTCGAGAAACCCCAGCAATTTACTTGCGGACGGCGCTTTAACTGCGTTTGTACGGCGCGGACAGTGGTTGTAATCAGCGGATGATCCTCCGCCATTACCCATGCCGGATAGAACTCGCGGGCTTGACAGGCATAGCCGGTGTAACTGGTGGTGTGATACTCGGTCACCTCTACCTCCGCCTCCACTCCCTCGCGGGCGATGACCCGCTGCACTTCGGCCAGGGCTTTGGTCTCGTTTTCTCCCAGCGTCAGCCGCCGGTCGATGATCAATTCGCAGCGGTCGGGCACGGCGTTGCGGCTGCCAGCGTGAGAGGTGATGTCGGTCACCGCCAGCGTACCAGGGCCGAGGAATTCATCGTCCGCCAATTGCTCAGCGAGCAGTTCCAGGCCAAAGACCAACCGCGCGGCGGTGTAAATGGCGTTTTCACCCAAATTGGGACTGGCGGCGTGGGCCGAACGTCCGCGAGTCGTCACCCGCATCTCCAGCCGCCCTCGCTGCCCGCGGCTGACGTCCAAATTGGTCGGTTCGCCCAGTACCACCCAATCTGGACGCACCTCTTCTTCTTCGATCAGTACTCGCGTTCCCAATCCTTCGCACCGTTCTTCCTGCACGACACAAGCCACGACGATGTCTCCGTTCAATGCCACTCCCGCATCGCGCAGGAGTTTGGCCCCGTACACCATCGCCGCCAACCCGCCCTTCATATCACAAGCGCCCAGGCCGTAGAGCACGCCATCCTCGATCTCGGCTCCGAACGGATCGTGGCTCCAGGGTTCGGGATCGCTGACCCGCACCGTATCCATGTGAGCGTTGAACATGAGCAGCGGACCGCGACCTGGTCCGATCCAGCCGACGGCATTGCCGATGCGGTCAATGCGCGCGTCACGAAAACCCAATCGCGTCATTTCCGCGAC
>JAAEQP010000428.1 GCA_024231375.1 bacterium
ACTGGCGTTCGCGCATGGGGCCCGACGTCCGGATTGGCGTGTTCGCGGCGGTCCGCATGCTTCTTTGCGAAATCGGAGCCGTGGCCCTTGTGCTTTGCGTGTTGTTGCCGTTCACGCGAAAACTGGTCGCGCGCCGCCGGGGGGCCGTGTCCATGCAGGCCCATCTGCCGGTGATCTTCATCCACGGCTACATGTCGCGCCGTGGAATTTTCGCGCCGATGCTGGGGTATCTCCGTTCTCGCGGCCTGAGCACCCTCTTTACGATGCACATTCGCCCCCGGCACGGCGAGATGGACGATTTTGCGCGCCAGTTGGTGGCCTGTGTGGACCGGGTGTGCAATACGACGGGGAGCTCGAAAGTCATCCTTGTGGGCTACAGCATGGGCGGCCTGGTGGCGCGCGCGTACGTGGAACGATGGGGCGGGGCATCGAAAGTGGCCAAGGTGATCACCGTCGGTACTCCCCATCACGGCACAGGCATCGCTCGCGTCGTCGTGGGGACGAACGGCCGCGAGATGCGCGTCCGCAGCGAGTGGCTACGCGAACTGAACCGCGACGAGAACCTCCCCGAAGGCCCGGCCTACGTCTCCATCTACAGCGCCCACGACAACATGCTGTATCCGCAGACGAGCGCCGAACTGGGCAAAGCGAAGAACATACGGCTCATGGCCATGGGCCATTTCACCATGATCCTCTCGCGCGAAGTTGGGCATCTCGTCCACCGCGAAGTCGTCAACGCGTGATTCCCACCGTTCCGTCTCGGGCTACCCCTTGCCTTCGCCGACTTTCGCGATGAGGCGCGCTTCAATCTCCGGGGGTACAAACTCACTCACGTCGCCGCCGTGCTGTGCGATGTCGCGCACGAGACGCGAACTCAAGAGCCAGTGCTTCTCGCTAGGCATCAGGCAGACCGTGTCGACATCAGGGTTCATTTTACGATTGGTGATGGCCATGACCAGTTCGAATTCGAAATCCGAAATCACGCGCAGGCCTCGAATCAGGGCCACGGCTTTTTGCTCGCGGGAGAACTCCGCCGTCAGGCCGGAAAAGGAAGTAACCCTCAGGTTCGGGATTCCTTGGGTCACGGCCTCGAGCATCTCCACCCGTTCCGGAACACTGAAGAGGCATTCCTTCTCGCGATTGTGGGCGACGGCGACGATGACGTGCTCGAAGAGCGCCTTGGAACGGCGGATCAGGTCGAGATGTCCGAACGTGGGCG
>JAAEQP010000429.1 GCA_024231375.1 bacterium
GGAGAGGTTCAACATCTTGGCCTGTACCGACTCCAGGATCGAGTCTCTGAGAAACGAGCTTGCTTCCAGTATCTCGATCCCAATCAGTTCGCCGGCGGCGTTGAGCTCTGCCGTGATGCGCGGCCCGATCTCGACGCTGCCAGCCTCCGGCTCATCCGAAATGGCCAAATGGAGAACGTCGTCCTGTTCGAAGTACTTCATTCGTACTTTATTCATAACGGAACCTCCCGGACTTGATCCGGTAGTTGATCTGTTGTCGTTTGGTCACGTGTATGGTGACCGGGGTCGCCCGGGCGCCGTCGCGCTCATACGGAATCATGACCAGCAGCCCACCATGGCGGCCTACTGCAACAAGACGGCCGGTTATCGTATCGTGGTATCGCTCGGAAGACAGTCGCACGATTTGTTCGATCAGGACCAGGTCGAGCCCGCGCAGTTCTGCCCGGTACCTCATGTACTCCGTCCAAGTGACCTCCAAGAGTGCAGGGGCATCGCTCATGGAGATCCGCCTCCTGCGCCACGGGTCAGCTTGCCGTCGAGCGGTTGGCGGCATTGCTGCTCGGCGAGGTCGTAGTCCCAGATGTAGGGCAGCCGTTTCGTGTTCATGGTGTCGTCCTGCGCCTCTGCTCCTTTGCGAGGAAGAATCCTAGCACGAGGTGGGGGCAGCTGTAGGGGCGGTCCACTGTGGCTGCCCCTACGAAGTGGGGCGCCCCGAGGGAGTCCCCTCACCCCCGTCCTCTCCCCTGAGGACACGGACCGGGACTGTTCAGCCATCTGCGCCCAGGGGAAAGGGTCTCAAGGGTCTCCTCTTCGAACGCGCCGCGAGCCGCCTCCGGCTTCCGGAGGCGTTCCCGGGTGGCAAGGGCAAGCGGCGCCAGCCGTGTTGCATGCGGCAACCGTCCAACCAGGTGCCCCGGACCGGCAAGCGTATCAAGGTTTGCCCTTGCTTGCCCGAGATCCTCCCCCACCCCCCCAACCGCAACACCGTCCGTCGGGGCGGGCCTCCGTGCCCGCCCATGCGTGCCGTCACCGAGGGCGTCCCGACCGGCGCCATCGTCCGTAGGGGCGGGCCACCGTGCCCGCCCATGCGTGCCGTCACCGAGGGCGTCCCGACCGGCGCGATCGTCGTAGGGGCGGGCCACCGTGCCCGCCCATGAGTGCCGTCACCGAGGGCGTCCCTACCGGCGCGATCGTCGTAGGGGCGGGCCACCGTGCCCGCCCATGAGTGCCGTCACCACCGGTCAAAATCCGCTCGACGAGCTGTAGGACCCCGAGATCACCACCGATCTTTGTGGCAATGATCGTGAA
>JAAEQP010000430.1 GCA_024231375.1 bacterium
CAAGCCCGGTGCTGTTCACCATCGCCTGGGTTTCCCGTTTTTCATGCAACCGTGGTCGACCACCTGGCACACGTCGCTTGTTGCCTCCAGCTGGGGTTTGGTAAACTGCTCTTCGAATGCATGAATGGCCGCATCAATCCGACTGAAAAGAGGGAGACGAAAAGTGCGAAATCACAAGCGTCGCTACCTAACTGAAACAATAATTGTGCAGAAAGGAATCGTTGGCAAAGTCACCGTCCGCGGCCACCATCCGACCCTCCAGCGCCGGGTTGATCTTCCCACCATTCCCCAGCATGACGAAGGAGAGGGCGGCCGGAGCAACCTTCATGCACAGTACCGGGTCATCCGCCGGCGGGATTGTCAGGAGGCCCCCCGGGCTAGCGTCGATGCGCAGGCACCCATCATCGCACCGCACCCGGGCGAGGCGTTCGCGGAGTTCCTGTGGTGTGTCCTGGTCGCCCGTGCACAGCACAAAGGAGAGCCGGATACCGCGTTCTCCTGCCGCGTGGCAGGCCTCCGGGAGGGCCCGCGCCAGGGCTTCCGCGTACGCGTCCCAGACCGCCGCCGCCGCGCCGAGATGGCGGGTCGCGGCGCTCGTCTGCGCCATGGCGACCGGGGGGGTCTCGACCCGGACCTCGTGGGTAGTGGTGGTACTCGCCTCTTCTCCGTCCTCGTCGTGGTGGATGCGCGCGACGATGATGGCCGCCCGGGCCAGGAGGTGCCACAGGTGCGCGTGGTGTCCTACGAAGGCCTGGCGCGCCTCTTCCCGGTCCCTGTCCCCGAACAGTGCCACCGCGTCTGGCTCCTCATCGCTACTCGGGTTGGCCCCCCAGGCGTGGGCCAACACCACGCCGCGCACGGACGGCTGACGCAGGAAGGTCACGGGACCCACGATGACGAAGGGGGTGGTGGCCCGGCGGGTCCTCTCCACCACCTCGGACCGGCCGTAGCCGAGGGTTGCCCGCACGCGGCGCCACTCGAACAGCGGCACGTCCCCGGGGAGCACCACGGGGACGCGGAGCCGCAGGTCATCGTCGTCGATCTCGCCCACGACCACTGGGGTCCACGCCAACCCCTCCCCGTAGCGGGCGCGCACGAAGCGGCGATGTTCCTCCGAGGAGAAGATGGGCTGGTTGTACGCGGCCAGCACGCTGTCGAACAGTCGCAGACGGGCGTCGTCCTGCTCCATTTTCTTCGGGTCGTGGAAAGGCCTCCCGACGGAACCCGGCGCGAAAATGTGGCCTGGCGTAAAAAATACATGTTTTGGTGGGGTGAACCGCACACCACACGCACCGCGTTGCACGTGACCCTCCCCGAACCGATGAGGACCAACCTGGAGACGGTGCTGGAAAAGGACGCCAGGCTGGCGCGCAACCTGACTCGGGACCTGCACACGGCCCCAGTCTGGGCAAAGCAGCCGATGATGGTTGGGGAGCTCGGGTTCGAGGCGGTGGCGAGGCGGGGCAGCATAGAGAAGACGCATCTCCCGGA
>JAAEQP010000431.1 GCA_024231375.1 bacterium
CCAACGCCGGTGATGCGGAACTCTGGGGCAACCGGGGTCTTGTGTACAGTCAGTACACCCCGCCGAAGCCGCCTGTGGAAGATCCGGTAGATCCGCCGCCGCCGCCGCCGCCGCCGAATGTGCTCCACAAGAAGACCGTCTTCAACGACGTTCTCTTTGACTTCGACAAGTCCAATATCCGTGCCACCGAGATTCCGACCATCGATCACGTGATTGCGGAACTCAAGAAGTACAAAGACGATACCGTCGTCATCATGGGTCACACCTGCGACGTCGGTTCGGAAGCGTACAACAAGGCCCTTGGCCAGCGTCGTGCGGACGCCGTCAAGAAGTATCTCATCGAGCACGGTATCGACGCCGGACGCATTACGGCCAAGAGCTGTGGCGAGGGCAAGCCGGCCGTCGCGAACGACACCCCCGCGAATCGCAAACTGAATCGCCGCGGTGTCTTTGTCATCGACATCAAGACCTACGTCAAGCAGTAGTATCTCGGCATAGCGTCTGACCTTTGCCGCCCCGGTATCCCGAAAGGGACACCGGGGCGGTTCGCTTTTTCGAGGATCCGCGCCCCCCGCGTTGAATCCGACGCCGAGCCCCGCTATCGTTCCGCTACACGAAAGAGAGGTAGGTCACAATGTCAACCGATCCCCCCAAACCGCATGACATCCGCATCCGCCCCATGCGCGCAGCCAACCTCGACGAAGGCATGCGCCTCTGCTCGCTGGCCGGATGGAATCAGTTGCCCGGCGACTGGGCTCTCTTCCACCGCGCCAATCCCGGGGGGTGCTTCGTCGCCGACTACGACGGCCGCGTCGTGGGCACCGTCACGACCATCGACTACGAGGGCAAGGTCAGTTGGATCGCCATGGTCCTGGTCGATCCCGACATGCGCCGCATGGGCATCGGTTCCCGTCTCATGCGCGCTGCCATAGACGCCCTGTCCCACTGCCAGTCCATCAAGCTCGATGCGACACCCGATGGCAAGAGTGTCTACGACAAGCTGGGGTTTGTGGACGAGTACGCCTTCAGCCGCATGACCACACCGGCCGCGCCGTCGGGATGCGCGTCCGAACGCGTCCGCCCCGTCACCGCTGGGGATATCGATTCGATCATTGCACTCGACGCCCGCGCCTTTGGCGTTCCACGGCCCGCCGTCATCCGCGGTTTCATCGACATGGCGCCTGAATACGCTTGGTTGGCTGAGACCGAACGCGGCGAGATAGCGGGATTTGCCCTGGGCAGGCATGGGGCCCAGTTTGAGCATATAGGGCCGATCCAAGCACACGACATCGACACGGCGAAGGCACTTTGCAGCGCCCTCTGCACCCGCATCGGCGGAAAGCCCGCGAGCATCGACGTCTTGGAACATGCCCCTCCATGGCTGGAGTGGCTCCAAGCCGAGGGTTTCACGCAACAGAGGTCCTTTGTTCGCATGTATCTGGGAAGCAACGGATTTCCTGGGTGCCCCGACCTTGCGTGGGCCATCAGCGGACCCGAGCTCGGCTAGCACGACACCTCGGTCCTCGCCCTTGGGCGCGCCGACGCGGGGCCAATCCGGCGACACGTCCACTTGCGTTCAGGCTGCCAAAACCGGATGATTGGAGCCAGGTAAGCGCTCAGTGCTGGGGGACAGCAACCGAATACATTGGAGGCCCTATGGCAACCAGATTAACCCGGCGGCAATTCGTGGCGGCCGCGGCGGCGACAGCGTCCGGCTGTGCTTCCGCGGGTCCGCGGGAAGGACATGCAACCATGGACCGGCCGAACATCCTGCTCATCCACGGTGACCAACACCGAATCGACTGCCTGGGCGCATACGGCAATGCCGACATTCGGACGCCCCACATCGACAGTCTCGCCGGGGATGGTGTCCGGTACGACAACAGCTTCTGCCCCTATCCTGTCTGTACGCCGTCGCGCTACTCGCTCCTGTCTGGCATGTACGTGAACGAGCACCGGGGCTGGAGCAACCATTGCACCCTGCCGCCGGGCACCGACACGTTTCCGGCCATGCTCAAGGGCGTGGGCTACCGCACCAAGGCGGTGGGCAAAATGCACTTCACGCCCACCTACTTCGACGTGGGCTTCGAGGAAATGGAACTCGCCGAGCAGAACGGGCCGGGCCGCTGGGACGACGACTACCACCGTTATCTGCGCGACCGCGGCCTTGTAGACGGAAGCGACCTGGAAGACCAGGAACGCAATTATCGGCGCGAAGCGCGTCCGGAATACTGGGATACCTTCGGCGCAATGGCCTCGAACCTGCCCGAGGAACACCATTCCACCACATGGACCGCCGACCGCGCCGTCGACACGTTGGAGAACTGGGGAGCGGGTGGCAATCTACTCATGGTGGGCTTCGTCAAACCTCATCACCCCTTCGACCCGCCGGCGTCCTGGTGCGACCGGTACGACCCGGACGCCCTCACGCTGTTGCCCGGGTGGATGGACGAATGTCCGGTTCACGATGTGAAGATGCACAAGGGCTACTTCCCCAACGATACTCTCACTGAGGCGTCCCTGCGCCGGGCGATGGCCCATTACTACGCCACCATCGAACAGATCGATCATCACGTGGGCCGCATGATCGACGTGCTCAAACGCAAGGGCATCTACGACAACACGATGATCCTGTACACCAGCGACCACGGGGAACTCTTGGGTTATCACCACATGCTCCTCAAGGGCGGCTTCATCTACGACGCGCTGATGAAAGTGCCCCTGGTCATCAAGTACCCAGAATCCTCCCACGCCGGCTCCAGTACCGATGCGCTGGTCA
>JAAEQP010000432.1 GCA_024231375.1 bacterium
CCCCCTTCTGCGAAGGGGGTGGCGCGTAGCGCGCCTTTGGCGTGCAAGCGGCGGGGGATGTCGGAGCGCTCTCAGTGGTCGCACAAAACTTCCTATCAATCGGAGACGCCAAGTGAAAACCGGGGACATGTACGAGCCGTTCACGGCGAAGCTACGTGTACCCTGCTTTCGCAACGCACTGAGCTATAACGAGAGGATTTTCTACCGATGCTTCACGACAGCTTCCCTGCGTACCTTGATTTCGACCCCAAAGTACCCGTGCACTGCCTCACCCCCAACCGCCTGGGCTGCATTCACCGCTTCTTCGACACCTCGCCCATCAGCCCGTCGGGCCGCTATGTGGCTGTGTTCCAACTTCCCTTCGAGGATCGCAGACCCAACCCCGGCGACACGGGAAACGTCTGTGTCGTCGATCTGGAAACCGGCGAGGACCGCGTCGTCGCCGAGACCTGCGGATGGGAGCCGCAGATGGGCGCCAACATCAACTGGGGCGCGACGGACAACGAACTCTTCTTCAATGACGTGGACACCGCGACCTGGCAACCCTTCGCCTGGAAACTGAATCCCCTTACCGGGGACCGCCAAAAGATGGCCGGGACCGTCTACCATGCTTCGCCCGATGGCCGGTGGCTGATCTCCTCGAACATGACCACCATGCGCAAGACCCAACCCGGCTACGGCGTATGCATTCCCGATGACACCGCGCGAAGGAATGTCG
>JAAEQP010000433.1 GCA_024231375.1 bacterium
GACCGTTCTCCATGTAAGATGGCAGTGAACAAAGGAGGTGGTCATGGTCCCCGTTGAAATCCTCGGCGTGAGCCGCGATGGGCAGTATCAGCCTGTTGTCATTCTGCGCCATGAAGATCGCGTACTCCTCATCCTCGTAGGACCCAGCGAGGCCGAAGCCATCCACCTCGCCTTGATCGAGCGGGACCTGGGCCGTCCCATGACCCACGATCTCAGCTGCAACCTGCTGGCGGGTCTTCGAGGCGAACTCCAGTCGGTCAACATCTACAAGCTGGAGAACGACACCTTCTACGCTTACCTCAACATCGAACAGAAGAGCCCCGCGGGTGAAGTCGAGCAAGTGCTTCGGGTGGATTCGCGTCCCAGCGACGGGATTGCCATTGCGTGTCGCACGAAGAGCCCCATTTTCGTCGCGGAAGATGTGATGGACCGCGCATCACAGGATGTGTCGATTATCCGGTCGGCCGACGACGATGACGAGGACATGGAGGAAGAGGACGAGGGGCCCGAATTCGGCGAGTAGCCGCGCCGTACTCCGCTGCTACGAGAACTCTCGAAAGGCCAGCCGCAAGAGGGTGCCCGAGCCGACGCTCACCGCCGCCAGCAGCGCGCCGCTCACCAGGATATGCCACACCGCGTTCACGCCGCGCACTGAGAACGATTTCCAGTACACGACCAACTGGATGATGACCACGCCGACCGCCGTCGTCAGATACACCGGCTGAATCCAATCCCACGGTCTCGAGAGACTCATCCACGACGTGAACCAGTCGGATGCGCTCCACCAGTAGCCCCAACCGTTCTGCCAGGCGGCCACTGCTGCGAGAAGGCCGAGGACCACGATAGGAATCCCCGTCAACGCGAATCGCACCATCACTTCATGCAGCCGTCTCCCGCCACCGCCGTAGAACGGCGCGGTGAGATGAAGAAGCCACGGCCACAACAGTCCTCCACCAGTCACAGAAAGCATCCAGTGCAGATCCCGCGCGGCCCGTTGGAAGGTGGTCGTGGAGTACTTGTAGATCAGGAAGCCGCCGGCCGCCTCGGGCGTGGGCAACGGCCATCCGGCGCGTCCGTGGTCCGTGAGATACAGAAACCAGCCGGCGCTGAATCCAATCCCAATCCAGAGTGCAAGTGCAATAACGGTGTTTGATAGAAACTTAGGCATGGCGCATGGAATACCTCATTGGGGGCAGCGGGTGCAAATCTTCACGGATGTTCCGGCGATGACCGGGCCCGTGTCCAGCCCCTACTTCTCGATCACCAGCTCGTCCAGCACCTTGCCGTCGATGTCGTAGGCGCGGTACGTCATCCGGTTGCCATCGATGTCGACCTTGGGATAGCACGCTGTGCCCGTGAACCGTTCCTCCACCCAGTCAGCCTTTGGCTGGGGATACTTCCGTCCCGATTGGGCAATCGAGATGGTGTAGATGGTCCCGTCCGCGGGCGAGGCAACGGGCTTGAGGTTGTTCATGGGTTTGGTTCGCAGGTAGTAGTGTACGTGGCCATGGAACGCCATATCCACATGATGCTTGTCGAAAACCTTCGACCAGGATTTGCGGATGGCCGTGTAATCTTCCTCCACGCTGTAGATGGGGAAGTGAAACACCACAAACTTCCACGTGGCATCGGTGTTGGCCAATTGCTCTTCCATCCACCGCGCCTGGACTTCGTGTGACGCGCCCACGCCGCAGAAAAGGAACAGGGCATTGCCGTAGCGAAAACTGAAGGTCTCTTCCGGTTCCTCACCTGCGGGCCCGTCCTCCGGGAACGCGTACAGCGCCAGCGGAAGCCATGCGCCCAAACCGTCCTGGTCGTCATGGTTGCCCAACGCGAAGGCCATCGGCTTCCGTTCCCCGATGCCGCGCGCGTAATCAAGGTTATGGTCCCATTCGTTACGGTCCAGGCCCGTGCTCACCACGTCCCCGGCAATCATGTAAAACGCTGTATCCGGGTGTTCCTTGAACGCCGCTTGCAGCAGTTCGCCCCAGGGTTTCGAGTAGTGGGTGTCGGCGAAGCACATGAACGAGAAGGGCGCAGGTTCGAGCGGGGCGGTCGTGAACTCGTATACATCGGACCACGTCTTCTTGGCGGGGGATCCTACCTGGTACTCATACGTCGTGGCCGGTTTCAGTCCTTTCATCACGCCCGTGTAGTGGTGAATGTAGCGGTCGTTCACCAGCAACCGGTCCTGAATCACCTCACACTCTGCCGCGATGGCCAAGAACGTCTCGCTGCCCTTCTTCCGGTAAAGCACCGCGGCATCTCTGTGCCCCGTGCTCGTGCGCCACTGGACCGCCTGCGTTATGCGCGGGTCGTCGCTCCAGGTTAGCGTGATCTGGTCCGGCGTCGAGGACGACGGAAATGGGGTGGTTCGGAACGCGCCGACCAAGTGAGCGTCCCGCGCGCGGCCCCGATAGGTCGTCAACAGGATTTGGCCCGTGAGCGATTCCGGCACGTCTTTGATGAACAGGTCGTCCCAGTCGCGGTACTTCCATGCACCGTCCTTCATCTCGATGACGGCCTCGTCCGCGGGGAATAGATTTGAGATCTCCACCTTCGCGCCCGGCTCCTGAGGCCCGACGCACACGAAGTAGACCTTGCGTTCTTTGTCGAACCCGTTGATGCCGAGTTCGACCCGGCCCGCGTCGAACTTCTTCTGCCAGACCTCGTACCCCCAGTCCTCGACGTCCTTCACGACCATGTCGGTCTTCGTAAATCCCGAAGGTTCCAGCCAGAAGGGCACCACCGGCTGGCTGTCGGCCCGCATGATCGACACCACCACGGGAACATTCACATCGAAGTACCAGTACTTCGTGGCGAGGATCTCTTGCTCCTCTGCCGTAAGCAGTTTCAGCACGGCGTCGTCGGTCAAGGAGCCCAGGGCCTTCTGGTCCAGTTCCGCGTACAAGCGTGTGACGACGTTATCCATCGTCTCCTTCACCGACTGTTGGGCTGTAGATGACAGACAAACACTCACCGCCAGTGCAAGCACAAGCGACAAACCAACAAACTTCCGTGAATCGTTTCGCACGATCAGTCTCCTTGGCCGGTTTGGATATCAGAGAACTAGAGGATAAGACACGGACGCGTTCTTTTCAAAGGAATACACAGGGTCCGGGTATCGTATTCCGAGCAGCGTCGGCGTAACGACTTTCCTTGTCCGGCGTAGCGCAGGCGTCTCGCCTGCATTCTTGCGTGGAATTCCGTTAAGATGCAGGCGAGACGCCTGCGCTACAAGAGCCCCGGACTGGTGCGTGCTCTCTCGGTCTCCGACCTTCGTTCGACGCACCCTACGCCGGACGGGCGATTGTGGACATCGGGTGGCCCCACTGAATCCCTCTTCATCTCCCACTCTCCAGCAATCTCCACATCTCCTTCTCCCGCTTCCCCACGGGTGGCCCTTTCACCCGCCCTCGCGTATGATGGTTCTGCGAATGAGTGCAAGGCCCCCTAGAAGGAGAAGCAATCATGTCAGACACATCATTGTCACGACGCGGATTTCTGGCGACATCGGGTATCGCGATGGCGGCGGGTTGTGCCAGCGGCTCAAGGGCAATGGGCGTACCGGGCGCCAACGACCGGATACGCATCGGTTGCATTGGCACGGGATCCCGCTGCGGATCGCACATCAAGAGCATCGGCCAACTCAGCAAGAAACACAACGTCGAGATCGCCGCGGTGTGCGACGTGTGGCGGCCCAACCGTGAACGCGCCGCGGCATACGTTGAGAAGGGATTCGGCAAGAAGCCGTTTGCCACGTCCCGGTTCGGTGACGTGCTCGCGCGCGACGACATCGACGCGGTGGTGATTGTCACCCCGGATTTCGCGCACACGCCCATCATGATCGAGGCGCTCAAAGCCGGCAAAGATGTCTATGTCGAGAAGCCCATGGCGCTTGAGATTGAGAAGGCCGTCGAGGCCGTCGATCTCACGCGGGAGAACGAGCGTGTCGTGCAGGTCGGCACGCAGCGCCGAAGCGAAGGCCGGTGGATGGCCGCGCACGACCTCATTGCCTCGGGCAAGCTCGGCCACGTCAGCCGCATTTCGGCCGCCAACTGTTTCAACCACGCCCGGTGGGCGCGCAATTGCAGTGACTGCAAACAAGAGGACGTGGATTGGGACGCCTACCTGTTCAACCGGCCCAAGGTGCCCTTCGACGCGCGTCTGCTGCGGCAATGGCATCTGTTCCGCATGTGTACCAACGGCATTTCCGGGTTGTGGATGAC
>JAAEQP010000434.1 GCA_024231375.1 bacterium
GGACCAGAAGGACGCACAGGACCAAAAGCACCGTTCGGGTGGATACACGTTTCATGGTGCCCTCCCCCGCTTTCTCGGCATATGGCCGGTGTCTTCGGATTGTCGCGGAAAGCCGTCACCATTGCAAGCCTCTGACAGCCTCCGACGGCGATTCGGCGAACCACGGCTCGTGGAAGGAAGTTGATGGCATCGCCTTGGTTCAACTCCAGAGACTCTCAGCCGTCGCGGTGGCCCGCCCGGGGTCGGCGAACCCGGGCTACTGGCGCCCGTCTCTCTCACGTATGGCTGAGGTCGGAGGCGCGAGTCAGTAGCCCGCGGTCGCCGAACGCGGGTTTCGTGAGGACTGCCACAACGCTCAGCGCCTTGGTTTGTGTGCCGCAAGCCGCCACTTCCTTCGCAGAAACCGAGACAATGCCAACTGGTGGGGCAAGAACGGAAAAGGCCCCAATCGCTGGGTAGGCGACGGTAAAGGCCCTCTTGCACGCAGGTGAACGCGAAAATCGGGGACAGTCCCGTCTCCGTGTGCGCGAATGCGCACCTTAGAAGAACCTTCGGTTCTTCCGAAGCGTTTCGTAGGAACGCACCGCTTGGTACAGTCCCCATTTCCGCTTGGCCTTACCCGGCAACTACATCTGAAACCCCGTCATGAACATGGCGAGAACGACCACGGCGGCGGCGATCAGCATGGTCACGAGCCCTACGCCCAACGCAACTACGCGCCGGGCGATTCCTCGTCCGAGTACGAGCACGCCGATCATGGTTCCCAATTCGACCAGTCCGAGCACGCCGATCACGGACGCGGACGAGACCAGAAGCGAGTCCTTTCTGTCGGTCACAAGGAACAGGTTCACGTACGTCACGAGCATGGTGAGCACGGCCACGCGAACTTGGACGCTCAACAACCGGTCAGCCGTGAGGCAGGGGCCCCAGCGCCGCCGAAATTCGCGGAGGGTGCTCGGCGCGGTGTGCGGCACCTGGTCGATGACAAGGCCCTGGGGTTTCTTCTGGCGGACTGGGGCGACGTTGGGCGCCGTTCGGACGAAGCGGTGGATGGCGCGGGTGCGGCGCTCGAACTCGAAGTACGTCCAATCGTCCTGGCCGCCGCATTTCGCATACTGGAAACGAAAATGCCGCCACCAGTGCACCGGGAACGGGGCGAACATCAGACAGAAGAGCACGGCGCCGACGACGAGCGTCCACAGGCGCCGCGTCGGGGTCGCACCGTGCTTCAACAGGAGCCGGACCACGTCCCAGTGCCGGTTCTTGATCGCCGCGTCGAGGGGCGTGCGGCCGTGTTCGTTCCGGATGTTCGGACTCAGTCCCATCTCGAGCGGTTCGCGGACGGATTCGATGCGCCCGCGTTCCGCGGACTTCATCAACGCCCATTCGTAGACCGCCAACGGGTGCGGCTCCATCGCGTCTCCCCGCAGGTACATCTTGAGGAGGTAGGGGCCGTCCTTGAACCACGAAGCCGGTTGCGGGTGGGTGCCCGGTGGCGCCACGGTCACCTTCATGCGCCCGACGGCGCCGCTACGTGCGCCCCGGGCCGTAATGACCGCGTTGCCCGTCGCCACGGCAATGAGTTTACCGTTCACTTCTTTCACTACCGACGGCTTGCTTGATTCCCACACAAGACTCCTGTCGGCCGGATTCGTCGAATGGGCGGCCACCCTCACCTGGTAGAATTGCGGAAACTCGATATAGACTTCCTTCGGGAACACCGTCACGACAGGCCCCGCGGCTGCGGGGATGGCCAGCAGACACATGACCAGCAGGCAATTGACCCACGCTTTCGACCAGGCATGTCCCACGATGGCTTCCTCCCGAGTTCTCGCTATCAGCTGTTAGCCGTCAGCTGTTAGCCTGTCCTGCCTACTGGCCACTGAGTACGTCCCCTCCCAACTCAATCACATACACCTGCCGCGTCCCGTCATGCGTCGAGTCGATGCACACCTGCCGGGAGTCGCGGCTCCAGCGCGGGTGGAGGTCGCAGCGCCAATCGCCTTTGTACTGCGGCGGTTCGTGGAACTTGCCCAGCAACGCGACCTCCTCGGTCTTCATATCGAGCATGTAGAAGCGCTGCATGCGCTCCGCACCGGTGGGATAGCTGTCGGTGACCATCCAGCGGCCGTCTTCCGACACGTGGCAATGCCCGTCCTGCTTGAGCACGTCGGGCGCGAGGAGGCGATGGTCGTCTTTGCCGTTGGTGAAGATGACGTGGCCGCCTTGTTTGGCGTGGAGACGGGTGGTGATGATGACGCGTTCGCCGTCGGCCCAGTCGAAGTGGGAGCCGCCCCATTTGTAGGGGATCACGCAGCGGAGGTCCGAGCCGTCCTTCGCGACGGTGAAGAGCGACGTGTGCCAGCCTTTCTTCCCGCGGTAACGGCTCAGGAATGCCGCGTGGCCGCCGTCGCGGCTCACGATGATGAGGTTCATCCACATGGGGTTGTGGGCGAACTCTTCGGGAACCGGGCTCACGTGGTAGACGTCGTCGAGGCTCGCGATGAGGGTGCACGCCCCCGTGTCCATGTCCATCCGCCAGAGGCCGTCTTCCTTCGGGTGCGGCTCGTCGGCGTGGGGGTCCTCGACACCCGGATAGCCGTAGCCCGGCCGCGTCGTGTTGAGGCGTCCGAAGTTGATGCAGGCCGCCCACGAGCCATCACGCGCGACGGACGTAATGGGCCGCGGCAAGACGCGCCGCTCCCCGGTGTGCACGTTCAGCACGATTGCCTTCAGTCGGCCGTCGACGAGATCGTTGTAGACGATTTCCTGCCGGTCACCCACCCAATGCACCAACGCCCCCTGCTGAAAGTTCCACGCCGCAGTCTCGGCGATGCGCTTCAACTCCCCCGACTCCGTATCGATGAGACAGATCCCGGCAGTATCTTCCGGCGTCACCTTGCGGTCGCCGAACTCCGTTTCCATGCAGGCGAGATACCGGCCCGTCGCATCCCACGGACAAATCGCGTAGTACCCGAAGAAATGGTGCTTCGGCCCATGCGTCATTTGCCGCACTTCCGCAATCCGCGGCAACCCTTGCGGCACATCCTCGATGACCTCGTAGGGTGCCCCTAACACGACCCCAATCATAGCGACCATGCC
>JAAEQP010000435.1 GCA_024231375.1 bacterium
CGCGGATTCTGGTGGAACAGCGGCAAGATCCGCGCGTTGATGACCGAGATGAAGGTGGACCAGGTGTTCCTGGGGCACATTCACGGATTCAACACCCAGGTCGTGGACGGGGTGCGATACACCATCACAGGGGGCGCCGGGGCAAGCCTGTCGAGTGCCCTGCCGGAAGAAGGGCAGGTGCACAACTACGTGGTCGTGCATGTGACGGCGGACGGGGTCCGGTATGAGGTGGTGCGCGACATCGATGGGACGTGGGAGCGGGAATCCTTCGGTTGACGCATTGCGAGGGGGAAACGGAAGTGACGGAAACAGCGGGTATACGGGAGGAGTACGGGCACGTTCTCGCCATGAAGAGCGCGGCCCGGGAGCGGCCGGACGGTATCTCCGAACATATGATCCAGTGCGTGTGGTACGACCAGTTGTTCGACGGGACCGGGTTGGCGACCCACGACGGCCGAAAGGTGAAGGTCGTGTCGCCGGGATGGTGGAATCAGGCGGAAGGTCCTGACTTCAAAGGGGCCCAGATCGAGTTCAACGGACGGTTGCGCGGGGGCGACATCGAGATCCACCTTGACCATGGCGCGTGGCGGCAGCACGGGCATCACCAGGACGACCGGTACAACAACGTGATTCTCGAAGTGGTGTATTCGGCTACGACGCCCGCGCGGCTGTCGGCTACGAGTCAAGGCAAACCCGTACCGTGTCTGCTGCTGGGCCAATTCCTGGCAGACGACGACATGCTGGCTCTGGTGGACCGGCTGCCGGTCGATGACTATCCCCATGACGCGCCCATGACCCACGGCACGTGCGCGGACATTGCCCGGACCCAGGGCGCGGCATGCGTGGCCCACATGCTGAACCTGGCGGGCGATTGGCGGTTGGTGAATCGCGCGGCCGCGTTCCGACACCGGATGGATCAGATCGGGGCGGACCAGACCGTCTACGAGTACTTCCTGACGGCCTGCGGGTTCAGCCGATATAAGAGCCATTTCAGGTTGATTGCGCAGCAATTGCCCTACGACCGAGTGCGTCAGTTGGCGCGACGCGATCCCATGCTGGTGGAGACGGCCCTGCTCCAAATCGCGGGCCTATTGCCGGGGTCACTTCCGGAAGATGCCGCATCGGTCCCCCACTTCGCTCGGTTGCATACCGTGCGGCGCGAGTCGCTGAGTGGCTTACGCAAGTTGCCGTTGTCGTGGTCGCGGACAGGGGTGCGTCCCAACAACTACCCGGAACGCCGGCTGGCGGGCGCGGCCCGCGTCATCGCGCGAACGGCCACGGACGGCATCGCCGACACGCTGCGCCACATCTGGCTGGACGACCTGAGCGTCAGGAAGCGGCGGCGTGCCTTCGAGGACCTGTTTCCGCCGGCCATGGGGTTCTGGGCGGACCATTGCACGTGGACCGGCAAGCAGTTGTCGAAACCAATAGCCATGCTGGGCCCGGGCCGGGTTCGGTCCATCATCGGCAACGTGTTCGTACCGGCGGGGCTTGCGCGTGCGCGCGAGACGCGCGACCGGAGGCTCGAAGAAACGGTGGCCGCGTTCTACGGGGCGCTGCCGAAGGAATCGGGCAATCACGTGTACAAGGCTATGTTGCCCCGGCTGTTTGGCGATGTGAAGCCACCTCGGCTGACGTTTCGCACGCAGCAGGGCCTCATCCAAATCTACCAGGATTGGTGCGAACCGAATCCTTCGTGCCACAATTGCGCGGTTGCGCCCTTCCTTGGCAGTGGGTATGGCGCGAACCCTACGGACTCCGGTGAACAGACAGGAGAATCGACATGAGAACGCTTGCAGTATTCCTTGCCATGGCAGCGCTGACCTTCGTGGCGGGCGCGGCGGATCAGAGTCGCCCGTTCGAGTATACGGGGGACGGCGGTGCGCGCTTCGCGAGCCACGAGCTTCGTGTGGCGTATGTGCCCATGTCGGACGGGGTGCATCTCGCCGTAGACATATTCCTCCCCGCCGAAGGACCTGAAGCGGAGGCGTTTCCGGTGATTCTGGAGTACACGCCCTACCAGCGTTCGGAAGTGAATCCCAAGACCGGTGAGGTCAATGACGCCGGTTCGAGGCACGAGGTGAAGCGGTACCTGGCCCACGGATACGCCTTTGCCGCTGCCGAAATGCGCGGAACGGGCGCGTCATCGGGATGGATGCTGGATTTCATGCCCCAGTTGGCGGATGACGGCAAGGAACTGGTGGATTGGATTGGGGCGCAGCCGTGGTGCGACGGCAACGTGGGCATGATGGGCGGGTCGTACCTCGGATGGTCGCAAACCGCGACCGCCAGCCGGAAACCCGAGGCATTGAAGTGCATCATACCGGCCGTGATTCCACTGGATGGCTACACGGGCGAGGCGTTCCCGGGCGGCATCTATCTGGAAGGGTTCGTCAAGGGCTTCTCACAATGGCAGGACGTGAAGACGTTGAACTACCTCGCACCGGGCATGTTCCTCCCCTCGCGGCCCGCGGTGGACGAGGACGGCGACGGCGAATATCTCGACGAGATCCCGCTGGATGTCGATGAGGATGGCACGTTCCTCAACGATGGATACCCGCCGAAATACGCGGATGGGCAGGACCGCGAGCAGCATGTCTTCTTCAACGCCACGGAGGAACACGAAAAGAACTACAGTTACCATGGCTGGGCGTCACGGCCGCAGAACGCGTTCATTGATTCGGACATCCCAACGGGAATCACCATGTACGATCAGAGTCCGGCGGCTCACGTGCCGGGGATGATGGAATCGGGCATCCCCATGTATCACATCGGCGGCTGGTTCGACGGGTTCACGCGCGGCTCGTTCCTGCTGTATGCGACCATGGCCGAGACGAATCCATCGAAGTTGGTGGTGGGCCCGTCGTACCACAACCCCATGGGCGGCCCGTGGTGGGAGTACTTCGGCGAAGATAAGGCGGCGCAGCAAGCACGATACACAGGCGAAATGCACCGCTTCTTCGACCGCTACCTCAAGGGTGTGGAGAACGGTATCGATAACGAGCCCCCCATCTACATCTATTGCATGCACGGCGGCGGCTGGCGGTTCGAGAACGAGTGGCCGCTGGAACGCGAGAAGGTCGTGTCGCTGTTCATGGACGACGGCCACAGGCTGTCACTGTTGCCCGGTTCGCACAAGACGGACATATATCAGGCCGATCTCACGCACAGTTCCATGTATACAGAGAGCAAAGGCAACCGGTGGGTGGGTATCGGAAACCAAGTGCCCAAGACCCCGCCCATGCGCACCGACAAGGACGAACAGTCTCTGTACTACACGTCGCCGCCCATGACGCATGACGTAGAAGTGACCGGGCATCCCGTGGTGCGGTTCCATGCTGAGTCGACCCTGCCGGACCACGATTTCTTCGTGTATCTGTCGGATGTTGACGAGAATGGCGAGGCTATGCTGGTCACGGAAGGGCAGTTCCGGGCTGGGTTCGCGGGGCTGTACGACAACGACACGATAATCCTCGGTGGAGGGAGCGGCATCGATGTGAAACCCGACGTGCCGTGGCATGGGTATCGCCGCGAACAGTACGACCCCGAGGTTTTCGCCGACAACGCCATCGTGGAAATTGTCATCGACTTCTTCCCCACGTCGTGGGTGTTCCGCAAGGGGCATTCGGTTCGGGTGTCCATCGCGTGTGTCGACACGCCAACCTTTCCCATTCACCCGAATGTGAGTCCCGACAATGACCCGATGAACCCGGAGAATGTGGCGCCACTCGTCACCGTGCATCGTGGGGCCGCGTATCCGTCGCGGGTTGAGTTGCCGGTGGTGCCTGGGGAGACGGACTGATCACGAATGGGCACGAATAGGGACCAATCAGAGCGGGAGTCGGAAGCTAGACGGCCGGTGGGCACCGCCGCCGATATGACGAACTCCGAGCCCCGGTTCATCACGTGGCTTCGAGGTTCCGTCCTTCCTGAGGCGCCGAAGACGGAGAAGGTCAGACCTATGTCCATTCCTTCTCTGCTAGCAGTCGTGACGGTGATTGCCTCAGTACCACTCGTCATGCCTGTGCATCTCAGTCTGATGGCATACTTGTTCGTGTCGATGAGCGTGGCTTCAGCGGCCGTGGTCGCCCTGAGGTTCATTCTCGGCGGACCGATGACGACCAGATTCACGGGGGCGCTTCCGGCCACGCCGAGGTATTTCTGGCTCAGGCTCTTCGGCACGGTTGCACAGATCGCCTTCGCCTGCGTCATAGTCTGGATGACGTGCCTGGGTCCCCACGCGAAGGACTACCGAACCGATGAACCCCTGTTCAAGCAACCTCTACTCGGGAACTCATCCTCTCCTGCTGAGGAGGATCAAGCTCAGCATTCCGGCGAGCTTCCGTAGCTCCTGGAGCCTCGGTGCGGCTCGGTCGAGAGACCGGCCGCAGCGGAAGGTGCAGCAAAGGGGGGCAGTTCGATGACCGACAAGGACAAGACCGGGCCGTGGCTTCAGAGGATGCTGCTTGAAGGTGGCGCCGTCGCGAAATTCATCCGCGGCGTGTCCGTCATATGCACGGCCAGCGCTCTGATCTCGTGTTGCTTCCTCTACTTCGCCACAACGTATGACTGGCCGGACATCTCGCCTCGCTCCCCCATGTTTGGCTATGGAACATTCGGCCTCTGCTTTGGCCTCATCATCGTGGGTACGGCGGGCGTCGTGTGCTTGGCGTGTCGGGCCGTCAAGCTGCGGAATTGGCGCGCAGTTCCCGCGTTGGCTGTGGGCATGGCTCTGAACCTGTCGAGTTTGGTGGCGCTGGTGCTATCTGGAAGGCAGCCGGTGGTGTGAGGACAACTGCGGCGAAAACCTCACGTTCTTCATTCAGAAGGGACGAGGCGAGCCTGACGGGCCGTTGAAGAAGTCGTGCGTCCACGAGAAGAGAAGCGAAAAACGGGGACTGCCAAGCTCTGGCGTCCCATTATTGCCCTTCTTAGGGCAACAATGGGTGGCTGTTCCCCGCTTATCGCGAACTACGCGCCAGAGCCGAGACCTTTTCAACATCCCCACTGTCCCTGATTTCGATTCACGTCCTCCCCGCCAACAACCAAGGTTCGCAAGGAAAAGAACGAAAGGCGGGGCACCGCCGAACGCCTCCTGGCGTCCACGATGCCCCGCCCAATTGCACCAAGAAGCCGGGACTGTACCAAGCGAGCGCAGCGAGACGGGACTGTCCCTGGCCTTCTTGGCGGGCTTTGCGAGAGACTTGGCCCTCTTTCAACAACCCCACTGTCCCAGGCATCTTCCCATCTACAAAGACCAACCCGCCCGGTATTCGCGCTTCACCAGCAGATTCGCCTCGGGAACATTCGTCACCTTCATGTTCGCCGCGTCCCACAGGATCTTCTGTTTCGTCCGCAACGCCAGGTTGCCCAGCAGGACCATTTCGGTGAACGGCACCGAGTAATCGAAGTTCGAACACGCCGGTTCACCCGTCTTGCACGCGTTGATCCAGTCCTTGTACGGACCACCCACGCGCGGGATATAACGGTCAGGCCGTTTGAAGTCCCGATGCATCTCTTCCGGCAACAGCCGCGGCTTCTCGCCGTACGTGCCGCACGTCATGTAGCCCTTCTCACCCACGAACAGCGTGCCGTTGTCGCCGCCGCCCAGTTCCACGTCCGCCGGGATGTCAGCGGGACGCGGCGGCAGGTTGCCTCCATCATACCAGTACACCGTACACGCCGGGAACTTCTTGCCTTCCGCCTTGCGCGCCGGGAACTCATACTTGATGACCGATTTCGTCGGGGCCGTCTCGTTGTTGCCGCCTTCCCAGGAAACCGGCTCCACGCTTATCGGCACGCCGAGGAACAAGGCCCAGTTGGCCGGGTCCATGATGTGACACGCCATGTCGCCCAACGCGCCACACCCGAAGTCCCACCAGCCCCGCCACACGAACGGGCAGTAGCACTGGCGGTTCGTGTCCGGATGAATGTCTACATAAGGACGTTCCGGCGCCGGTCCGAGCCACAGGTCCCAATCCAGACCTTCGCGCACCGGGTCCGTCTTCGCCGGACGCGTGAGGTTCTGCGGCCACACCGGCCGGTTCGTCCAGATGTGGACTTCGCGCACATCGCCGATAGCGCCCGACCACATCCATTCGCACACGTCGCGCACACCCGAGTTCGAGTGGCCCTGGTTACCCATCTGCGTCGCCACGCGGTACTCGTGCGCCGCCTCTTGAAGCATGCGTGCTTCGTAAATGTTGTGGGTCAACGGCTTCTGCACATACACGTGTTTGCCAAGCTGCATCGCCGCCATCGCCGCCACCGCATGCGTGTGGTCCGGCGTCGAAACCGTCACCGCGTCGATGTCTTTCTGTTTCTCCAACATCTCGCGGAAATCTTTGTACACCTTGGCATTCGGATACCGGTTGATCGAATCCGCCGCCATGTTCATGTCCACATCGCACAAGGCCACGATGTTTTCCTTGCTACAGCCGCCGATGTCAGCCCGGCCCTTGCCGCCCGCGCCGATACCCGCAATGTTCAACTTCTCATTCGGCGACCGCGACGTGATGATGCCCGGCGCCCGGGTCTTACAGCCCGCTACCGCCGCCGCCGTACCCGCCAGAAACAAGCGGCGTGAGATTCGCTTTCCATTCATGATAGAGCCTTCCTTTTGATTCGGTTTCATGCCCGCTCTACACCCGGCCGATTGGCGGAAGATTCAGCGCCCGACAGGAAGATGTCGCCGCGGAGAAGTGTGTCAACGCGAGCCGTCACTCCCCAAAGGATAGAACATGTCGGTGCGTACCGTCAATCCCGCCAGACGCTCCGGCCGCCCCCCACGTCAAGGGCGCTCTGGCCCGGTCACGCCATGGAGTGGTATTCTCCCGCGTGCGTCGATGAGAAGAATGTGCCAAAGGGGGATGTCATGCGGACTTCGCGTGTTGTTCGATTGGGTTTGTGGCTGGTTGCGGCAAGTGCCTGTGCGATGGTCTGCCCATATGCGGAGGCGGCCGAGCACACGGTGACGTTCGGGTGCGACGGCAAGGAGGCGGAGGCGCCGTACCTCGTGGAGGCGCACCCCGACCGCATCAACTACACCATTCCGGACCAAGGGCCGTTCCGGTGGACCGAGCAAGGGTGGAGCGTGACGTATCGGTTCCCGGCGCCGGGCGCCACGGCGGCGACGGCAATGCTCGATTGCGGCAACCGGTTCCTGTTCTCGATCTCCCCGGACGGCGTGACGTGGCAGGAGGCCCTTCGCGAAGCCAATCCCGTCAGCGGTCTACGGAACATCGGCGAACGCGTTGTCGATTTTGCACCCGTCCTGGGCGGCGACTGGGTGTACCTGAAACTTGAACACGGACTGCCAGACCATTCCGGGTTCGGCGGATGCCTGTTCCGTGTCGCCTACACCCGTTCGGGCGTGGATCACACGGTCCCGCTGATCACGGCGGCACGCGTGGCGACTCCGCCGAAGGTGGACGGTGTCCTTGATGACCCCGCGTGGGAGGCCGCCCAGGATGCCGCACCGTTCTCCGTGCTCTCTTTGCTGCGGCCCGCGCGCCAACAAACGACCGGCCATGTGGCGTACGACGATCAGGCCCTGTACGTCGCGTTCAACTGTCGAGAGGCGCGCAAGGGCGCCATCATCTCCATCACCAGAGACCATGACGGCGACGTGTACCGCGACGCGGCGGCCGAGGTGTTCGTGTATCCGGCAGACAGCGACTATTACTGCCACTTGGCCGTCAACAGCATCGGAACCCGCTTCGACGAGACGAACCGAAACGACAAGGTGACGTGGAACCCGGAATGGACGGCGAAGGTCGGCGAATCGGACGACGGGTGGACCGTTGAGATGCGCATCCCCTTCGCGTCGCTCGGGGTGGATGCGCCACAACCCGGTGCGCGCTGGCGCTTGAACCTCTGCCGCGTAGGTACGTCGGACGCGGAACTGACGTCGTGGGCGCCGCTGGCGCATGGGTTCCACAAACCGGACCGCTTCGGGGAATTGCTGTTCGGCGCAGAGCCGGTAGCACGCCTCGCGGTTGTTCCGTCGGCCGCGTACGCGCCTGGCACCGTGGCTCTCGAATCATCGGTTGCATGCTCTTCGGAAGATGCACGCGTCGGCGTCGAGGTGCTGCCCGTGGAAGGGAATCCGACACAGACGACGCAGGATGCCCCGGATGGTGTTATCACGTTGGAAGCGCCATTAACCGACTACGGCAAAGGAATGATTGCCGCGTCGCTGAAGGACGCGGTCGGCCGGACCGTCCAGCGGGTGGTGTTGCCGTACGATGCCCCCGCGCCGCCGCCCGACCCCGTGCTGGTCCAGCTTCGACAACCGTACTACACCGACGAACCGACCGTGGTGGCGGACGTGATCGTCCAGGCGAAAGCGACCGGGGTGCTGGCGACATTGCGGCAAGGCGATCGCGTCGTCCTAGAGCAGCGTCTCAAGGTGACACGGGACGCCCAGCGGGTTGAGTTTCCGCTGGCAGGACTGGCCGTGGGCGACTACGAACTGACCGTCGCGCTGGAAGGCGCGGATCTACCCGAACCGGCCGAATGGACCGGCACGATTCACCGGCTGTCGCCCGACGTGACGCCGTCGCGCGTCGAGATCCGCGAGGGCGGAGTGTGTCATCTGAACGGCGAACCATTCTTCCCCGTAATCTACTTCCTCGCGGGAGGGAGCGAGAAACTCGCGCGTGCAGGCAACACGGTGCTGAGCGGTGGCGAGGACCCGGACGACTGCGCAGGCTTGCTCGACGGGGCCCACCAGCACGGGATGATGGCGATGCCGCATCTGTGCAATCTGCTTCGCGGCCGCAACAACTGGGACGGCATCCGCGCCACGGTATCGCGCAACAAGAACCATCCGGCGTTGCTGGCGTGGTACATCGGCGACGAGCCGGAGGGGCAGGGCGATGTGCCGGAGATCATGGAAAAGGCGTACGCCATCATTCGCGACATCGATCCGGACCATCCCATTGTGATCCTGAACAACACGCCAACGGTGTTCGCGGCCTATGCGAACGCGTACGACGTGCATATGCCCGACCCCTATCCGATTCCCGATTCACCGGTTACGCTTGTGTCGGAATGGATAGATATCTCGCGGCGGGCGGCAGGACCCGACAAGCCCACGTGGGCGTGCCTGCAGACCCACAACCTGGCCCACTACGGCAACCCCAACGGACGTTGGCCTACGCCGGATGAACTGCGGTGCATGATGTACTTGTCGCTCACCCACGGCGCGCAGGGTCTGGGGTGGTGGTGCTACAACCATGCCAAGGACAGCGGCGACTGGGCGACGTACGAGGAGATGTACGACGAGGCGAAGACGCTTGCGCCGTTCATCTTGCCCGATGACGGTGGCGCGAAGGCGAACGCCGATGTGGAGACGCTTCATGTGTCGGCACACCGGTCTGGAGAACGGTGCCTGGTACTCGTGGCGAATCCGGGTGAAGAGACGCACGCGCGCGTCAAGGTCTCGGGCTGCACGGGCACGAAGGCGCACGGGTTGTTTGGAGCCGGCGACGCCGTCGTGAAGGACGGCGCGTTCTCGGGTTCGGTACCTGCCATGGGCCGTGCGGCCTACGTGATCGAATAGCAGCCGTATCAGACCGAGTTGGCGGTGTCGTCGATGGACGCGACAATCACGCGTGCGCCTTCCTGGGCCACCACCTCGATGCAGGCGCCCTTGGCGACGAACTCGCCGCGCGTGACCACCTGCACCCGTTCCTCGTCGAGGACAGCGACCCCCGACGGCCGCAAGGCGCTCTGGGCCGTGCCGCGCGTGCCGACAGCGGCCTGAAACCCTCCGTGCGCGTGATATCCGGATTCGGCGGGCGCGGTGGCGGTGTGGATCATTTCTCTCGCGATCCGCGAATTGGGATTGCGGAGCGCCCGCACCAGAAAGGCATACAAGCCCGCCACAAAGCAGCAGAACGAGGCGATGGCGACCACCACGGCGATGCGGAATCCCTCAGGCGACAGAACCCCGTGCAGGATGACAAGGACTATCGCGGCGACGACGATGAACGCGACCTTCGGAATCAGTATGTGCGGGTGATGGATCACGGACAACTCTCCCCAGTGTAGTCACTCAGTCTTCCGACTCGGCGTCCAGCGCGTCCGCGAACACATCGCGCACGTCCAGCGTGAAGAGCACGAACCGGATGCGCTCGATGGCCTCGCAGGTATCGAGGAACCCCGCCACCGTTTGCACGGCAATTCGGGCCGCCTCCGGGATCGGATACCCGTAGACGCCGCAACTGATGGCGGGAAACGCCGCCGTGCGGACGCCGTTCTCGACGGCCACCTCCAGGCTGCGGCGGTAGCAGCTCATCAGGAGTTCCGGTTCGCCGCGGGAACCGTCGCTGTAGACGGGGCCCACGGTATGGATCACGTGCCGCGCGGGAAGGTTGCCGCCTGAGGTGATCTTTGCATCGCCGGTGGCACACCCATTCAGTTTGCGACAGTCTTCGAGGATGGCGGGTCCGCCCGCGCGATGAATCGCCCCATCGACCCCCCCGCCGCCGAGCAAGGTCGAATTGGCGGCATTGACGACCGCGTCCGAATCGTCCTTGGTGATGTCACCCTGGAGAATCTCGATCCGATCCACGCCAGCCATAGCGGTACCCTCCCCATTCGCCCCGAACCGCGAGTCCGCGCTAGGGCGTCCGCTTGATGCCCAGACTGGAATCCAACTCCGATTCGACCCGGTCGGAATCGGGCGCGTTGTACAGCACCAGCCTTCGGAGATGATCGACGCTGTCCGCGTCGATCTCGGTGAACTCCAGCGCCATGCCCGGCGTCTCGACACGCTTCACCTGCCCGCGCCCCTCCACGCGCACCGTCTCCTCTCCGCCGCGCAGAATGAGCCGAATGTCGCAGAACGCACCCACCGGGTAGGGTTCGTCGCAGACCACAAGCACACCGTTCATGCTCAGATCGTCGATGGTGCCATGGATCTCCGAGCGCCCCTCGGAAGCAACCTCGGCCGCGATGTGGACCTCGACGCGCGTGAAGTCTCGATGGTCTTCCTGATTCGTCATGGACCGCCCCTCGCTGTTCGTCGATTGCGCCAGTGGGGCCATTATAGCACTGTTTCAGAATGCCTGGGACAGTGGCGCTGTTGAAAATGTTATGTGCGCGCGAGAATAGAAGCGACAAACGGGGACTGCCAAGCTCTTGCGTCCCATTATTGCGCTTCTCAGGGCAACAATGGGTGGCTGTCCCCAGGCTATCGCGGGCTACGCGTCGTTGACTGCCACCTATTCACGCTTCGGTCGGCGGCAGTCCGGCCCCTCGTCTGTCCCTGGCTTCTTTCGCGGGCTTCGCGGGTGGTTCGCCCCTTTTCAACAGCTCCGCTGTCCCCCCGCTGATCGCGGGCTACGCGCCAGGGTCGAGACCCTTTTCGACGACCTCGTTGCCCCGCTATCCGCCCCCCCGCTGTGCGGATAACGTAATGCCCTGGCGCGGAACGCAGGGCTTCGTCAGAACCCTGTGAACCGGTACACGCGCACTTCCAGCGGCGCGAACGACAGCACCAGCCGCGTCTGAGGCACCGGCGCGATCTCCTCACCAGTGTCCAGCCGTTCGATGGTGGACGGTTTGGATGGAAACTCGATTGCGCCGCGTACAGTCTTCTCGAGACTGTTCACAACAAACAGATACGTCGCCTTGCCCTCCCGCTGGACGCGGGCATGCAACCCGGGCGTCTCGGACACGGCAACAGCGGGCGCGGGCTCGGTCGAAAGCAACACGGGGATGTACTCGCCCACTTCCGCGGCCACGGCACGCACGTCGTTCCATCGCGCCTCGAAAGGCGCGGCGGGGTCGCGTTTCAAGTCGAACCAGCTGTAGAGGACGATGCCGTTCGCGCCTTCGGCAATGCACTGCCACGTCATGGATCGCATCTCTTTGTACGTGGGCGGTCGGAATGCGTCTCTGTCCTTCTCCTCGTAGATGCCCAGATTGTGGGCTTGGGGCACCTGCCACACCGCGCGCAGACCGCGCACTCCGTCCACCGTCTTGCGGGTCCATTCCGCGGCCCTGGAAGGGGCCGCCCGGTTGATGGGATAGGGGTCCGTGCCGATGATGTCGTAGGACGGCAAGTAGGCGGCCACTTCGTCCACCTGCCACAGGACGACCCACGTCGGATGGTCCGGGTCGAGCTCCTCAAGCCACGCTCGGTGCGCGGTCAAGCGGGGCAGCATGCCCAAGGGCAATTCGTCGTTGATGTACCACGCCAACAGGGCCGGGTGGTCGCGGAACCGCCGGATGCATTCTGCCATGAAGGGCCGTTCGTCGGCTTCCCGTTCGATCCCTTCACTCGCCCAGCGTGACCCGGCGTAGCAGTCCTTCAACGAGTAGATGACCTTCAAGTCACGCGCCGCGGCCCAGCCCATCTGGTCCTTGTTCGGCATACGGTAGGGCATGAGGCAGTTGAACGCGCTGTCCGCGAACACGTCCAGATCGGCTTCCGTGACGTCCATCCAGTACATGCCCAAGGGGAAGAAGGGTTCTCCGTCCACGATAAGCCGGTTGTGCCGGTCGACGGACACCTTGCGGGCCACGCCTTTGGGAAGCTGGGTGAACGTGTGATCCGCCGTGTCGAGGGTGTCGCCAGTCGTGGTGTCGACGAGGGTCAGTTCGACGGTGTAGCGGCCAGCGGGAAGCGGTTGCGTGCGGGCCTTGGGATCGCGCGCGGGGATGCGGATGGTGGCTTGCCCCCCGGCCAGGTCAAGGACCGACCCTTCCGCGAGCACAGCGCTTCGCTTCTCGGGCCGCAACTGCCAGCGGACGGCGCACCGTTCGGGACCGAAGGCATAGTCGGTGAGGTTCAGGTCCGCGCGGATGCGGACCGTGCCAGGGCCGGTGCCCGGCAATTCCCCCCGATAGCGCGGATAATCCATGATGGTCTGCAACGGGTCTTCGCGGACGAGAAGGAGACGCGCTTCATCCCACCACGCGGACCCGGTCATGCCCTTGCGCAGGTAGCAGCAGAACCGGCATTGGACGGCCCCGTCCGGGATACGCGGTGTCACGCCCTGGAGCTTGGTCCACCCCGTGCTGCCCTTCACGCCGGTGGGGTACCGTCCGCCGAGGTACCCGCCGTCCTTGTCGTACCATTCCATGCACACCGACGCGCCTGTGTCGTCGCCAGTCACGTCCTTGGCGCGCACGGTAACGCCGAACAGGTAGATGCGGCCTGGTTGAAGCGTCACGTTCTGGGTACACAACACATAGGCAGCGGGATCGTCATTGGCGTAGGCGAGGGAAGCCGCGCCTCGGCGGCGGATGGCGGTGCTTTGTTGGTAGACGGCGGCGTTGCCGGCCCACGCTTCGGGAACGCCCGAATCGCTGGGCGCCTCGAACCCGCCATTGCTAAGCAGGTTGTCGCCCAAGGTCTGGAACGGGTTTGCATCTTCCGCGGCCGCCGCGGCCATCGCGCCGACCAGAAGCAGCAGCATCGCGAAGCCTTTACGCATGAATCGTTCTCCCCTCGCCCCGACGGCGCCTACCCGCACCCACACTCCATAGGACAGCACGACGCCATGGTAGCACGGTCCAATCAGTGGCGCCAGAACGGACACGGGGAGTGGAGACGGTCGAGGCGTGATCTACGGATCGCGTCCGTGGCGCGGTCTGAGACCACGCCACAACGGAGCGGCCGCAAGATCCCTCGCCCTGTCCTTCGCCGGGAAAGGACGCCTATCGCGTGGAATCCGGGGAATCGTGAGGGCCCGCGTCCCTACCGGGTGTAGGACGGTCCATAGTGATGGACGATGGCCGTCATGATGTCTGAGGGAGCCGAGACGATGGGATCGACAGCTGCGCCGCTGGCCAATTCCACGTCTTCGATGGCGATAAGGTCCAAAGGGTTGGCCATGGCCAGTTCCAGGTTCCCTTTCGCCAACCGGACCGGCATGCACTCGTGCTGGACCGCCAAGCGGCGGGTGATTGACGCCAGGGCGCTCTCCTCCGGCTCCATGGTCTCCAGTTCGAGGAACTGAAGGCCCAACTGCAACGCGATTAGCCGGGCAACAACCACGTCCGACGCGAACCCTTTCTCGATGAGGATGGCGCCCAGCCGGCGTTGGGGGCTTTCGTGCTGGACGGTGAGGGCTTCGTCCAATTGCCGTTGGGTGAGCACCCCGGCGCTCACCAGCACCTCGCCCATCCGACGCCGCCTTCCGTAATCGTCGAACGCCTTCAGCGAGGGCACCGCAGGCGCCTCCGAAGGGGCCAGGGAGGACGCGTCCCGCGCGTCGGCGCCTTCCCGCAACGCGTGGACCTCGCGCCCAATCTGCTCCAGCTCCGACCGCACCTCGTCGCGTTCCCGCAAGGCGTCGGCCAGTTCCTGCGCCAGTTCCGACGCCCGCATGGCCTCCTTGCCGTCGACCCCGGGGTCGATCCCGGGCAGCGTGCCTTGGCGCGCATCCAGGAGCGACCGCACTTCCTGCCGAAGCGCCGCCACGGTGTCCTCCAGCCGGTCCACGCGTCCTGCCATGGCCTGCGAGGTCTCCGATTCCTGAACCAACAACCCATGCACGGCTGCCAGACCGTCCTTCACACCGCCCATGAACTCGGCCACTGCCTGGCCCATATCAGCCCGATCCGGCTCAGGGCCGGACGGTGCAGCCGCGCCGCCCAGTTCGTTCGTCCACGCCTCGACGGCCGTTTCGAGCTTCTTCAGGACCTTGTCCATCTCACTGCTCATAGCGACACCAATGCCTCCAAGCTTCAGTTCGGTCCAACTCGGTGCAACACGGGGGTCTGGGAGGTTCCGGGCGCCCAAAACGCGGGAATTCCTCCCTCTACGCTTAAGAATAGCATAGAATGGCTCTGGCCGCCCCAATATTGAGCAGGGGGTGGCAGGGCACAAGAGGCGACGGATTCGATCCTGGGTGATGTGTGTGGGCGGTCGGGCCGGGGTCGGGCGGGCTCAATGCTCCCGAGTTTCGGAATCGGACACAATGCAGGGGCTGGCAGGTGCGTGTACGAGGACCCGCAAGGCCGCAGCTTGTTACGCCGCGATGGACAGCAGGGCGTCGAGCATGATGTTCGTCACGTTGATCACGCGCACCGACGCCTCATACGCCCGCTGGTACAGGATAAGGTTCGTTACTTCCTCGTCGAGATTTACGCCGGCCACCTCTTGGCGCCGCGCGTTGAAGTCGTCGATGAATTGCTGTTCCACGGCCAACACGTCCAGATTGGCGCGGGCGTCGATGCCCATATTGGCGATGGTCGACTCGTAGAATTCGTTGACCGTCGACGTGCCCGAGTCCATCAGGTCCTGCAACCGAACGTCCGCCATGGCCAATGCCGCCGTGTTGTCACCCGTGTTCAGCGGGTCCAGACTGTAGCCCGAACTCAGCCACTCGGGATGGTCCTCGATGTCGGCGTTCACCGAAATCGTCCGGGCGTCGCTGCCTGTGAAAAGACCGTTGACCCCCAGGGCCGCCAAGGCGCCGCTGCTGTCGTTCGAAAACGTGAATGTGTAAGGCGACGCCGTACCCATATCGAGCGTGTTTCCGGACACGGACGCCGAGAAGTTGGCAACCCCGTTCAGCGCGGTCGCCAAATCGTTCAGCGTGGTTGTTGCCGTAATGTTGATGGTCGTCGTCACCGCCGTGTTCGTGGCGTCGTACACCACCACATCGAACGATCCCGCTGTCACCGCGAACGGCAGTCCCGCCGACACCAACGCATCTCCCGGCGCGCTCACCTCATTGGTGCTCGAAATGGTGCCGGATAGATTCTCTAACCCGTTACTTTGACTGTGGATACTATTGATGGCGTGGATGATGGCCGCGGCCACGTCGTCCATCCGTTCGTCGATGCCCGTGACCACCGTGTCTCGCGCTTCCAGCGCGCCGTACAGTTCCCCGCTCGACACTTCAGCCAGGTTTCCCGTTTCCGCCCAGCGCACCTCAACCAGGTCCGGCCGTTCCGGGTCGAGACTGGAGTTCGGCACCGCCTCCAACTCGCGCGCGCCCAGGGGGTCCACCAACACGGAAGACCCAAGCAGAATGGTCACTTCGCCGTTGTCTCCTTCGTGGTACGTGATGTTGATGAGTCCGGCCAGTTCGTCGACCAGCACGTCCCGGTCGTCGCGGAGATCGTTGGCGGGTTGCCCGGCGAATTCGCTCTCGCGGATGCGCAGGTTGTACTCGTTGATCCGTTCCGCCAACGAATTGATGGCCGGGACCAGGTTCCGCACTTCCTCGTTGGCGTTGGTGCGCAGTTGGTCGAATCGCGCCGCCAACTCGTTCAGGCTACCCGCAAGCGCCGACGCTTCCGACAACAGCACCTCGCGAACCGGCGTCTCTTCCACATTGTTGGCGTAGTCGTTCATCGCGTCGAAGAACACGTTCAGGCGTGTGCCGAATCCGTTTTCCGACGGTTCGAGGAACGCGTCCTCGATAAGCGCGTAATACTCCGAGAGCACCGTGGTCGTGCCAAGCTCGGGGGCCTGCTGCCGGTAGATGATATCCAGGAACGCGTCCCGGATTCGCTGGACCGAGTCCACCCCGACCCCGCGCCCCAACTGACCGTAGTTGAGATTGTTCGGTTGAATGCTGGCGAGTTCCACCCGCTGCCGCGAGTACCCCTCTTTGTTCACGTTCGCAATGTTGTGGCCGGTCACGTCCAATTGGATCTGAGCCGTCCGCATTCCCGAGGAAGCGATGTCAAGCGCACTGAAAAGGGTACCCACAGGCTCGATCCTCCGATTCGATGTTTCACACGTGTCCGTGGTAGATTACGCAAGCCGTGTTCCAGTTATCGGCGCGTTGGCGAAAACGCTTTAGGGAAACGGGTTACGCGCCCGTGGCCCTCGCCGCGAGGCGCTCCGGGCGGGCAAACCTTGCCGCCGCGGGAAAAACATGCAGCCCTAACCGGCTGATACAGAGAGGGTTCGGGCCCAGCCCCAAGACAGGCCGAAGCCGCGACGCGTCCACGCGCGTCCTCCGAGGAGACCGCCCATGATCCGTCCCGTGCCTCCTCCTTCCTCCGAACCGGGGGTACCATGAGCGCCGCGCCGTCCATCGGGCCCCTGCTCGCCGCCGAGTTCGTGGACCGTCCCAACCGGTTCATCGTCCGTTGCATGCTGCCAGGTCGCGGGACCGTGCGTGCCTTCATGCCCAACCCCGGACGCCTCTGGGAACTCCTGTTTCCCGGCGTTCGGCTGTACCTCACCGAACGCCCACCCGAAGACTCGGGGCGCAAGACCCGGTTTACCGTGGTGGCCGTGGACCGCGACGGCGAGCCGATCTTCCTTCATACACATCTGACCAACGCCGTCGCACGGCATCTGCTGGACCACGGCCGGATCGAGTCGCTCCATGGTGCTCACGTGGTCCGCGGTGAAGTGCCAGCGCCTATCGCCGACGGTCCCGTCCGCAGCCGGTTCGACTTTCTGCTCCAGCGAGGCCGCGCGGATGTCTATCTGGAAGTGAAATCATGCACGCTGTTCGGCAATGAAGTCGCCATGTTTCCGGACGCTGTGACCGAACGGGGCCGCCGCCACCTGCTTGAACTCGCCGAACTGGCCCGCTCGGGCATCGGCGCCGCCGTCGTGTTCATCGTTCACTCGCCCCGTGTCCGATGGTTCATGCCCGACTACCATACGGATCTGGCCTTCAGCCGGACATTGCTGGAGGTCCGGGAGCAAGTCCCGGTGATTCCCGTGGCGGTAACATGGCGGCTTGCCAGGGATGCCCGGTCGGGCGAGATCCACATGCGGTTGGCGCGCGGCGTGCGGGAGGTGCCCATCCCCTGGGAATACATCGACCGCGAGGCCCACGACCGCGGTAGCTACCTCCTCATTCTCCGGCTGCCCCGCCGCCGCCGTATCTCCGTAGGTTCGCTTGGCGACGTCCTCTTTCCCGCAGGTTACTACGTGTATGTGGGTTCGGCCATGACGAACCTGGACAAGCGGCTCGCAAGACATCTGGCTACCCGGAAGCGCCTGCACTGGCACGTCGACTACCTGCGCCAATACGCCACGGAAGTCACCGCCCTGCCCATTCGCTCCTCCACGCGCGAGGAAGAGGCCCTTGCCCGGGCTGTGTCCTTGGTCCTCGAATCAGGCCCAGAAGGCTTCGGCGCCTCCGATTCGGACAGTCCCACCCATTTGTTCAGATCCGACACCCATCCCCTTCATCTGCCCTGTTTCCACGAGATTCTCCAATGCTTCAGGATGAAGCATCCCGAGTAAGCGCGGGCCTCACGAATTTGTTGCACCAACCGAACGGTCGTATGGTAATCTGAACCTGCGGACCGGGCACCAGTTCCGACCCGTTGTGCGGTCTTCCCAATGGGGAATACGCCGACTCACGACGTTCTAGGGGGGCGTCGTGGGGCGGTTGGCGTCTGGAGGGAGAGGAGAATAGGGAGTCACCATGAGACATCGAGGTTTCACGCTAATCGAGCTGTTGGTTGTGATCGCCATCATTGGGATTCTGGCGGCGATCCTGTTGCCTGCGCTGGCGCGGGCTCGGGAGGCGGCACGGCGCGCCAGTTGCCAGAATAATCTCAAGCAGATGGGCATCATCTTCAAGATGTACGCCAACGAGGCCAAAGGCGAGAAGTTTCCATCGTGCCGGGCCTACGTGGGCGAGGACTGCTCGGCGGCAAACGACGAGTACCAGTTCTTCTTCGAGCCCCGCCAGGTGTACCCCGAGTACCTGACGGACACGAACATCCTGGCGTGTCCCTCCGACACGGACGGACTCAGCGACATCGAGGCCGGCCGGTTCAACGTCGGCCGCGTGGCCGGCAACCCCGTCGCCGTGTGCCGCATCGACTGGGTGTCGTACATGTACCTGGGTTGGGCCGTGCAAGGCAAAGACCTCATGGCCGATCCCTCCGCGGATCAGAACCCGTCCGCGCCGAACCTGGGCATGTTCGACCCGAATGTCATCGGGGAATTGGGCAGTCTATTTGTGGCCAGTGGCGACCAGGACGAGAAGTTCGACCGCGATATCTCGGTGAGCGGCAAGACCCTGTACCGGCTCCGGGAGGGCATCGAGCGGTTCCTCATTTCCGATATCAACAACCCCGCGGCGACGGCCATGGCCCAGAGCCAATTGACTGTCATGTTCGACCAGTGCACGACCCAGATTGGCGACTACAACCACATCCCCGGCGGCGGAAACGTCCTGTACATGGACGGTCACGTCGAGTTCCTGCGGTATCCGAGCGAGTTCCCGTTCACCCGGTCCTTTGCGTGGCTGAACGGCGAACTGTCCGTATTCTAACCCCCGGCGAAACACCAAACCGGGGCGTCCGGCCTTTCGGCCCGGCGCCCCGGTCTCGTTTGCAGTCTCCACGCGCGCAATCGATCACGCGTCAGAAGTCCTTGAGATCGCCGTCGTCCAGAGGGACGACCTCTTCAGGACTGACCACGGCGGACTTGCCGGCGGTCTCGCGGCGTTTCGCCTTCGGGGCCTCGAGCTGCGGGTGCTTGGCGACCTTCGGCACCGTGCGCTGCTCGCGGGCCGGGGCCGGAGCGGGCCTGCCATCGCCCGCCGCACCTCCCACCATCGCCACGAGTTCGAGCACCATGTCGTTCAACTCGCGTGCCTGCGCCGACAACTCCTCGCCTGCCGACGCCGCCTCCTCCGAATTCGCGGCGTTTGACTGGGTCACCTGGTCCATCTGCGCAACGGCCGTGTTGATCTGGTCGATGCCTTGTGCCTGCTCCTTGCTTGCCGCCGCGATTTCGTCCACCAACCCGGCCACTCTGCCCGCGCTGTCCTGGATCGACGCGAAGGTTTCCGTCATCGCTCCGGTCACCTCCACCCCCCGATTCGCGTTCTTCTGCGACTGCTCCAGCAGGCCCGACGTGTCGCGTGCCGCTTCGGCGCTTCGCTGGGCCAGGTTGCGGACCTCCTCGGCCACGACGGCGAAGCCCTTGCCTGCCTCGCCGGCGCGCGCGGCTTCTACGGCGGCGTTCAGGGCGAGCAGGTTCGTTTGAAACGCGATCTCGTCGATTGTCTTGATGATCTTCGCTGTCTCGTCGGACGACTGCTTGATCTCCTCGATGGCCGAGGACATATGGGTCATGGCGTCACTGCCCTTGGAGACGACGTCTCTGGCCTCGGACATCAGCGTGTTGGCCTGTGTCGCGTTATCCGCATTCTGTCGGGTCATGGAGGCCATTTCCTCCAAGGAGGCCGACGTTTCTTCGAGCGACGACGCCTGCTGACTGGCCCCCTCGGCCATTCCCTGGCTCGATTCGGACACCTGGTTCGACGCCGACGACACCTGCTGCGCGCCCGCGCTCAGTCCCTGGATCACGCGGCTTAACGCGTTCGCGATCTGACGCGTGATCAAGAATCCCAATACGATGCCCGCCGCGATCGCCATGGCGCTCATGACGCCCACGCCGTAGCCGGTGTTCCTAGCCGACGCAAGCATTTGGGTGTCGGTCATCATGTTCTCGTCCGTCTTTTCGACGATATCGTGGAGCAGTCCCTGCACTTCCGCCAGCGCTGCCTTGGTCCGGGTCGCGTAGATCGTGTTCGCCTCGGCGGCGCCCTGCTCCAGCGCCGTCTCCGCAGCGATGGCCGCGTGGAAATGCCCCTTGATCTCCACCATGGCGGCGGACACGTCTCTCTTGAAAACCTTCAGCGCTTCCTCGGTCTGCACACCCGTCACCAGCCGCTCGATCTCGCCGGAATACTTGTGCAGCCGCTGGTGCGGCTCCTCGCAGGCCGACAGGGCCGCGTCCAACTCGGGGAACCCTTCGCGTAGCGCAGCGGTTTGGTCGTCGCCGAGGAACTTCCCGAACGCGCACAGGGTAGGATCGCCCTGCACCCCCAGCGAGAAGGGATCGCCCGCGGCGAAGGCGTCCGCGCGAGCGACCAGCGCTTCGTCTTGGTGGTCCATGTATACGCCGCTGCCGATGATCCAGCCCCACGGCTCGTAGAGCCGGACAAAGGACATCTTCGGCGCCACCGCGTCCGAATCCGGCAAGGGCCAGTAGTACGTCACGAACCCGTGACCGGACTCTTGGCACACGGCCACCATGTCTTTGAACAGGTACTTCCCGTTCGGGTCCGCCGACTCCGAAAGATCCTTGCCTTCCAGTTGGGCACTGAACGGATGCATCACCATCCGCGGACTCATGTCGTTGACCCAAACGTAGTCGGTGCTGGTCGGACCGTACCGCATGCCGCGCAGGATGAGGGCGGCACGGGCTTTGCGTGCCGCCTCGTTACCGATTGCGGTGTCTTCCGCGCACGACTTCACCACCGACCACGCCTGGTCCACAGCATTCCGCACGAGGTTCTGATACGTGTAGAGGCCACCGGCCTCCGCTGCCAGCGATTCGCCTACCTTGGACGTCCACGCCAAGTGGTCCTGCAGACGATTCGACAGGGTCAACGACAGGCCCGGATGGGGTTGGCGGAAGGCCGCGCCAACGTCCACGGCGGACTCGTGCAGGTGGCGGTGGGGCTCCCCGATGGCGTCCAGGAGCGGCTTGATCGCCGGCACCAGGGCCGCCGCCTCATCCCGTTCGGAACTGTGATACCACTGTCCGAACTTGCACAACTCCGGGTCCGTCTGCACCGCCAACTCCGTCACCGACGCGTCTGTCAGCAGTGCGTTCACCTGGTTGGCCCAGTTGAGGTGGTCGACCTCACGCTGCACCATGGTTCCGCGCAGCTTGTTGCCGTCGATCACCTCCGACGCATCTGCCACAATCGTCCGGACACCGTTGAACGACCACCCCGCTACCCCAAGTAGCAGCACCAATACTACGCCAAACCCCAACCCAATCTTCGCACGGATACTCAACTTGCTGAACATGGTTGTCCTCCCGGTTCCTCCCACCCCCTCGGTGGAGAACTGGCTTGAACCACTGCCTGATACAGCACGCTACCCCGTCCCGTCGTCAATGCAGCCCACACAACGCAACGGGTCATCTAGTGAACGGATATCGCTAGTTGCAGCCCATTCAACACATATTATAGCACTCATATTTCCACGTTGGCGCATTTTTTCGGTCTGCCGGCGCCGAGGTACCCATGCGTGGTCTTCCGCGAAAACAGCGGAACCGGTGAGGAACACCCGGAAGATCCAGGCCTTGGATCGCCCCATAGCATTGGCGTGGAGCGACTTGCCGATGCCCGCGACCTCCATGCCGCGGACGGTGAGGCTCGGGTCGCCGCCGTGTCCGGTTCGATGGTTGCCCCATCCTTTCGCGATGATGGCCAACGTTGACTGCATTGCACGAGCACTCAGGTCTGACCTCAACTTGGCGGGTATGCAAACTCAGGGATCCGCGAGGAGCGTTCTCCTCCGGATGCGCTCGGCCGTCCGACTTCTGCTATGCTTCGTGTCGAGCGTTCACGAAAGCGCTTTTCAGACTCGGTTCAGGCCCTCTGAGGGAGGAGGAATCTTCCATGCAGCACCGGCGACGCATCATCTTGAGCATCTTAACGGCAGCAGCGTTGTGCTTCGCGGGAGCATTCGCTGACACCTCCGCCCAGGAACCGGCCGGAGAGGCGACGAACCTCTACCATTTCTCGCCACTTGGAGTCGGGAGTTGCGGCGGATGGCGGCCCGTGGGCGATTCCCGCATCGAGGCGGGCCGGTGGAGCAACTGGGAACCCGGCAATACGGTCAACCTCCACCTGTTCGCCAGCAAAGCCGGTCTGTGCGTCCACGGGATGCGGCTGGACGGTCTGGCCCTTCCCGTCCCGGACGAGATCCGGTTCCGCGTGTACGCGGACGTGAACTATCTCATCCTGGTGGTTGCCGACAGTGCCGGGACCATGCATATGAGCCAGGCCCCGCTTCCTGGGATCCCAAACCGTCAATGGGTCGATGTCTCCGTCTCTCTCGCCGAATTGCTGCCCGTGGGCGTGGACGCGCCCGACCTGCGCGACTTGGACAGCGTGGCCATCGTCACGCGACCGGCTGCTGGTGAGTTCAGGGTAGCATCCGAATGTCTGTTCGCCTTCAAGGATTTCGCCGCAGTGTATCCAGTCGGCCACGGCCCCACGGATCCGCCTCAGCCCACGCCCGAAGACCTCGCGCGAGTGATCGAGCCGCTCGCCGAGTTGGTCCCGACCATCGATGCACTCTTTGAGGAGGCCCAGGAAGAAGGCGTAGACACACGATACGCGCGGGTCACTCGAACCGTCATCGAACGGTACCGCGGTGAACTCTCGGCGATGCTCACGGAGGGTTGCTGTTTCTTCACGGTCGAGAATGCCCATTACCTGGTGCGTGCGGCGAACCGGTTGCGAACCGATCTGGAACGCCTCATCGCCGACCCGGCTTCGGCGGTTCAATACCCGGACGTGGACCTCCAGAACCTGCGCTGCATAGACGGCACGTTTCACAGCGGCGACCGGCCCGTCATCCTCACCGGCCTGTGTGGATGGTTCAAGACCGATCACTTCGACGAACTCGCGGACATGGGGTACACCTGCGTTTCGACCGAGATCGGCCCTCGGCACACGCTACTTGAGGATGGCTCCACCAACCAGGAGAGCCTTGATAGTCTGCGGACGGTGCTGGACGCAGCCGCGCAGCACAACATGGCCGTCGACCTTCTCCTGTCGCCTCACTATTTCCCCGGCTGGGCCAGCGAACGGTGGCCCGGCACGGACGCCGCGGGCCTCCGCAAGCGCCTTAATCCCTTCATGCCCTGGAGCGTGACGAGTCCGGAATTTCGACAGATTGTCGCGGACCATCTTGCCGTCACCATTCCCTTCGTGAAGGACCATCCCGCGCTGAACAGCTACAACTTCATCAACGAAGCCTGGTACCGCATGTTGCCGGACTATCCAACCGCCCTCTGGGACGCCCACCGGGCCGCGAATGCGGAGACCGACGAGCTTCAGTCCCTCGCCGACATCACCACCGACAACGTCACGGATTTCCTCAAATGGAACATGGCGGAGTTGGCGAAGCACGACACGCAGCACCCTGTCCACATCAAGTCGATCGGAACGGAAGACTGTCTCAGCGTGGACCGGGAGGCTATCGGCGACATCCTCACCGCCAACGGGATGGATGCCATGCCGTCGTGGCCCGACCTGTCGCGCCGATTGGGCGTCGATTTCGCATGGCCCTATCTGCGCCACGATTTCCACCGGTCGCTTCAGCCCGACAATCCCATCATGGACGGCGAATACCACATGTCCGCTGGTGCGGAAGACTTCGCCAACATGCCCGACAACTACACCTACGCAGCATTGTGGGGCCTCGCCATGCACGGCCGCGACATGGGCACGAACTGGGTGTTCGGGCGGCCCGACACCGCAAGCGTCTACTGGCACGTCAACGCCGTCGACGCCCTCGGCCGCACCTCTCTCGACCTGCTCCGTCTCGCCCCCGAAGTCCACGCCTTCCAGCGGCAGCGGGGTCCCGTCGGTTTGTACTACGGTCCCGGCCAAACCACTGACGCCTACTATGCTTGCCTGTTCCACGACCGCGACGTGGGCGTCATCACGGACCGCCGCGTCCGCGACGGAGAACTCGAACGCTACCGCGTGATCGTCGTGCCGTGGCCCGGCCGGTATCCCGACGACGTCCGGCAATCGTTCTCGAACTTCGAGACGAACGGCGGCGTGGTCGTCGAACTGCCCCACACCCGAGATCTTGAGGTGCTGTGGGCGTGTGTCGGGAAGGCGGTCGAGACCGCCTGCCCCGCGCCGGCCGTGGACCTTGACGTCTGGGGCGTGGAATGCCGCAGCATCGTGCTGGACGGACGCGGTCTCTTCTACGTTCTCAATCACCGCCGCGATGCGGTGCGGGTCGCGCCCGAGTCGACGTGGGACCTGGAGGGGGCACGGGATTTGGTCACCGGACGGGCCGTCGATGTGTCCGCGATCGAGCTTGAGCCGCTGGAATTCCGCCTGTTCGAGGCGGTGGGGGGCTGAGCGGAGGGGTATGCGCTCTGAGCGCTCCAGCCGTCGCTCTAGGGCAGTGGAGCCAGGGCACGCGGAAGCGTGCCCCTATCACGGTGCCGCTCCGTTCGTGTAGTCCCTTCGATGGTCACTCAACTGCGGCGGGGGCTACTCCCGCGCTTTCAGCACTTCGACCATGTCGAGCGTCTTTATCTTGTGGCGGACAGCGAGATTCGCCAACACCACGAAGAGGGCCGTGGTCGTGCTGGAGATGATGAAGGTCTTGGGTGAGATGTAGAAGGGCAACCTGTACAGTTCGTTGTCGTAGAGCGACACGAGCCAGCGGCACACGGCCATGCCGAAGGGCATGCCGAGCAAGATGCCCAGGAAGGCCAGCAGGAAGTTCTCGTGGTAGACGATCCGTCCTACCTCGCCTGTCGTGAACCCCAGCACGCGTAGGGACGCGAGTTCGCGTTGCCGTTCGGCCAGGGCCACGGTGGTGACGTTGTAGATGACCGAACAGGCGATGACCGCGGCGAAGATGATGAGCATGGTGTTGGTGATGCGCAGGTTGCGCGCCAGGGTGCCCATCAGATTCTGGTAGGACTGCTCCTTGATCTCCACGGACGACACGCCGGGCACGTCTTTCAAGCTGACGTTGAGCGCGCGTTCCTTGCCGGGTTCGACCTTCAACAGGGCCGCATTCATGACGAAGGACTCGTCCAACACGCGGCTCAAGGCGCGCAGATTCATGTACGCGCTGTTCCCGAGATACTGCTTAACGATCTTGCTTACGGGCACCCGCTTCTCGCGCGTGATCTTGCCCATGAGCGGTTTGAGGGTCACGTAGTCGCCGACCCCGACATCCAAGTCCTGGGCCAGCCGTTCCGGCATCACCAACCCCGATTCGCCGATGTCCACTTCGCGCTGTTCCGTATCCATCAACCGTTCCAGCCGCGCGCCGCGGGGCAAGCCAATCACCACGGTATCTTTCTTGCGCCACCCCGACCGCATCTCGAAGGGGTACTGCAACACGGGTTCGGCACGATGGACGTGGTCGAAGCGGCTCACCTCGTGAAAGGCATCCTTCCCGCGCTCGATGGGAAAACTCACTTTCACGTCTTCCCGCCGGACTTCGTTGAATTGGAAATCGAGCATGAAATGCAGCGCATCGATTGCGAAGAACCCCATAATAAGAATGCCTGAGGACACCATGACGCCGAAGATGTTCAGGCCTGCGCGGAAGGCGTTGCGGCTGATGTTGCGGGCAATCATCTTTCCCGTGAACGACAGGTTGCGCCAGACAAGCGTCATCCGCTCCAACCAGATCCGGTGGGCCGACTTGGGCGCTTCGGGGCGCATCGATTCCGCGGGGTCGATGCGCGCCGCGTGCCGCGCGGCCATGAGCGCGCCCAACACGGCCGCCGCGATCGCCATGCCCATCGACCGCACCAGCACGTCGGGGTAGACCAGTGAGCGCAGTATGGGGAATTGGAACACCTCCACGTAGATCTGAATCATGCCGCCCGCGAGCCACTGTCCCACGAAGAAGGCCCCCGCGCACCCCGCCACGGCCAACAGCAACGCGAACTTCAGATAGTGTACCGCCACCGCCAGGTTCGTGTACCCGTACGCTTTGAGCAACCCGATCTCGGTGCGCTCTTTGCGCACCATGCGGTTCAAGAGAATCAGGAGAATCATGGATGCAATGCCCAAGAACACGGCTGGAATGATGCGGGCCGAGATGCCAAGTCCCCGGATTTCGTCGGAAAGGAACTTGTTCGAAATCTGGTTCTCACGTTTGGTCTTCGCGAACACCCCGTAGCTGTCCAACACCTCTTCTGCCGACGCCAGGATTTCGTCCAGCCGCGCCGGGTCGTGTACGGTGCCGATGATGTTGTTGCACGCGGCTTCCATGGCCAGCGCGCTCTCGGCGAAGTCCTGGGGCACCCACAGAATGCCGAACCGCTGAGGACTCGGAAACAGCTCCTGCACGTTGCGGATCATGTAGAC
>JAAEQP010000436.1 GCA_024231375.1 bacterium
ACGCCCCAGATGCCTTCAGGGAACCAGAGAGGCGTCTCGATGCTCGGCTTCTGGTTCCAATTCGCGAACCATCCCTCGGGGGGGTTGACGCTAGCGACGACGTCGGTGTGGCAAACGAGGCCTTCCCAGTCGTATTCGCCCGTGCCCGGAACCGGGAGCCGCGGGTCAGCCTTCGGGGACCTGACCGGCACGTGCCCCGCGAGCCAGTAGCCGATGTTGCCGTCGATGTCAGCGGCGAACACGTTGTGCGTGGAGCCGATGTCGCGGCAGGCCGTTTCGATGTCGTCCAGGGTCTCGGCGAAATTCATATCGAAGAAGGCGAGGAACGACTGCAGTTCAACGCCCCGGAACGACTTGGCCCGCGTATAAATGCGGTTCTCGCCGACGTTCCAGTCCACGACGGGGCCGTGCACAGTCCGGTACACCGTAAGGGGCTGCATCCGGTATGTGCCGTCCTCGTTCCGCACCGGGAAGGGAGACTCGAAGCTCTCCATGTCGCGCCATGCGCCGTTGTGCCAGTATTGGTGCTGGTTCTCGGGATTGGTCGTTTCCACGAACATGTCCGTGGTGTCCATCAGACCCGAGGTCGAAGTGAAGGCGACGCGCTCGTTGTGGCCGATAAGAACGCCGGGCGTGCCTGGGAAGGCCATGCCGGCGACATTCATGCCGGGGGCGACAAGGTGGACCATGACGCCCCTCGGGGGCATGCCGAACCCGAGCATGGGGGCGCCGAAAAACATGGCATTGCCGGTGGTGCTGCGCTCGGGCCGTACGGTCCACGCGAAGCTGCCCCAGTGGGTGATCTGATTGTCTTCGTTGCAGGCGGCTTCAATCTGGGCCTGGTGTTCACCGAGGCGGACCATGTCGGCCACGTCGAGATAGTC
>JAAEQP010000437.1 GCA_024231375.1 bacterium
TCAACGCCCGTTCCCGGGCAGCGGTCTGAGCGACGAGCTTGTCGGCCGCCGCCAGCGCAGCGGCGACCTGCGGAAGCTTGGTCTGTTTGCTCAATGCCCGCAGCTCGGCTTGGGTACCACTCACGAGCGCAAGCATCTGCTCCAGGAGTGGATCCAGTTCCGCGGCACGGACAAGGCGCGCCACGTTCTTTGGGTCGATGAGCTTGGCTCCCGGGTTGGCCTGCCGGTCCACGAAGATCATCTTGCCAAAGTGGTCCGGATCATGGAATCCGGCAAACGTGATGGACCAGCCGCTGTATTCGCTGAGCTTACCGCGTTTGGGCAGGCCCCGGTTGAAGTTAACCGCCCAGACGTCACCGTCGGTCGGCTGGGTCTTCAACGCACTCCACGGCATGGCCAGTTCCACCTCCCAGCGGTCCTTGTGAATGGAGGTCTTGGCGCCCCACCGCGCGTTCCAGCGTTCGACGGTGTTCATGCCGGTCTCGTCCGCACAGGTACCCAACGCATTGACGGCAATGTGGAAGTACCGGGACGCCGCGTTCTTGACCTTCTCCAGAACGGGGTTGCCGGGCGGGATGAAGAAGATCTCGACACAATCGTCGTCAAACACGGCCCCGTCGCGATCGGTGGCTTCCTTCTTCAGCTTGGTGACGTCAGAATCGAAGCAACGCATACCGATGTACAGGTTCGAGTCGTCCCAGAGCACGCGCGCGTCGGTCTTCTCGGTGGCCATGCCTTTGCCGCCGAACAGCACGAACTCGTCTGCCACGGCCGCCTGCGCCCAGCACGCGTCGCTGAGCTTCCCGTCCACGACGGGCGGCGCGTTCGTACGCACGGCCGCGGTAATCACAAATGGAAGGGCCTGGCCCTTCTTCCGAAA
>JAAEQP010000438.1 GCA_024231375.1 bacterium
AACCCCTGCCGACGGAAGGGGAGATGCGACCCGAGAGCACACACCCGCCAGAAGAAATCTCACATCAAGCAGATTTCCGTGTTGACGCGTGCTATCTACAGGACTACACTCCGCGCGCCGCGGCAGTTGGCCGTGGGGTAAGGAGCGTTGCCGGCACCGCATAGTGCGGGCTGGGACAGCAAGTTAGCTGAGAGGACGAGCCATGGACATGATCCCCCTGAACACCAATATGGCGGGGAGTCGGGAAGACTGGACTTTCATCGGAGACGACCGGTGGACGCAGGACGACGACGGAGTGATCCGTCCTCCCGTGTGGGTCCATCCGAACTTCGACACGGACCCCAACAGCCCGCCGAACGCCTACGCACACGAATTGGCCAGGGAAGACTGCGCCTTCATCGGCTCTGAGGCATTGGACGACACGGACGTGTCGGTGCAGTACAAGTGCCCGTACGGGTCGGTCCTGAATGGCGGGATTGTATTCCGCGCCTTGGACACCGCGCGGATGTACGTTCTGAAC
>JAAEQP010000439.1 GCA_024231375.1 bacterium
CCTGCCGGAGCGCGATGCCGACGAACCAGACGGGCACGTCGGCATCCTGTTGACGCGTCGGGGCCCGATGCTCATCGCGCTGCACGCCATTCTCACAAGCGAGGACCAGGGGCCGCCGCGCGGACTCATGGTGTTCGGGCGCTTGCTGTCGGAGGAGATGCTTTCGACGCTTCGCGGGCAGACGGAGGTGAACTTCCAGGCGACGGCAGTGGGCCACAACGCATTGCGAGGCTGGGAGCGGGAGGTCTTGCGCAATTGTGCCGCGGGAGACGACTATTTCATCCGCGAGGTGGGGCCGGACACGCTGCACGTGTTTGCGGTGGTGCCTGACATTGCAGGCAATCAGGCGCTGATTCTGCGAGGGGAACTGGACCGCGACATCCGGCGGCGCGGCGTAAGCGCGGCGCGGATCGCGTTCGTGGCGACGCTCGGCGCTGGGCTCGTGATGCTTCTGATCGTAGTGGTCTTGCTGCAGGGCTCGGTCGTTGTTCCTTTGCTCCGGTTGGCGAACCGTATCGTGCAGATCACGCGCGGCGGCGACTGGCACGCGCGGTTGAACTCGAAGCGGACGGATGAATTGGGTGTCGTGGCCACGGAGTTCGACCGGCTTCTTGATCGGATCCAGGGCGATATCCAGGTCCGGGAAGAGGCCGAGGCCGCGCTACGGACCAGCGAGGCCCGAACACGCGCCATCGTAGACGCCACGGCTGACGCGATCATCGTGTGCGATGCGAAAGGCGTAATCGAGTCCGTCAACCCGGCCGCCGAGAAGATGTTCGGTTGCGGGCCGGGAGAGATGGTGGGGCAGAGCACTCGCACCTTCATGGCGGGGACTGACGACCAGGTGCAGGAGCAGCTGCGGGCGATGGCGTCGGCCCTGAAGAGCGGGCAGATCTACCGGACGGATATGACGGACCGGCGCAAGGATGGCACGACGTTTCCCGCGTATGTGAGCGTGAGTCAGGTCACGGTAGACGAGGGCCGTCTGTTCACGTGCATCGCGAGTGACATGACCGAATACCAGCAGCTTCACCGGCGGATCCTGCGCGCCGAACACTTGGCCATGATCGGCGAGATGGGGGCGTCGATCGCCCACGAGATCCGAAACCCCCTGGCGGGAATCAGCGGCGCGGTCCAGGTCCTGGCAAAGTCCGTGGACACCGAGGATTCGCGGCATGAGGTGTTCAAGGATGTGTTGGCCCAGGTGGCGCGGGTCGAGGAAACCGTGAACGGCTTGCTCATGTTCGCGCGGCCGTGGACGCCCGAACGATGCACGTGTGACTTGGTCGAGGTGGCGATGGACGCGGCTCGGCGGGCCGCGCGCGGGGAGGATGCGGACCGCGCGACCTTCGAATGGGAGATGCCGGACTCGCTTGAGGTGCACGCGGACCCGGAGTTGATGCTCCAGGTGCTGACGAATGTGTATCGCAACGCGGTGCAGGCCATGCCGGAAGGTGGGCGGATTCGGGTGAAAGGCGAGCTGCTGCCGGACGCCGCCCGGCTTGAGATCGTGGACGAAGGCGAGGGCATATCGGAGGAAGTCGTGCAACAGGCGTTCAATCCATTCTTCACGACGAAGACGCGCGGGACGGGCCTGGGATTATCGGTGTGTCGACAGATCATGGAGCCGCACGGTGGATCCATCACGATTCAGAATGCCGAGAGCGGCGGCGCCAAGGTGATTCTGACCGTACCCAGAGGGGAGTCGTAGCGATGGGAGCCCGCATCCTGGTTGTGGACGACGAGAAGCTCATCCGATGGTCGCTGTGTGAGCGTCTCGGTCTCGAGGGCTACGAGTGCGTGCCCGCGGAGGATGGCAAGTCCGCGCGGGAGAGCATGTCGGAGGGGGGATTCGACTTGGCCCTGCTTGACCTGCGCTTGCCCGACATCAACGGATTGGACTTGTTGAAGCAGCTTCTCGAAGTTCAGGAAGATTTGCCGGTCATCATCATCACGGCCCATTCGACCGTGGACAGTGCGGTCGAGGCCATGAAATACGGAGCCCGGGACTATATCGCGAAGCCGTTCAACATGGACGCCCTTGCGCTGACGGTGGCACAGGTATTGGAGACGTCGCGCCTTCAGCGACGGCTGAACGCCCAGGTGGAACAGGAGAAGGCCCGGTTCGGGCTGGCGAACCTCATCGGCGAGAGCCCTGCCATGGACGACATTCGCGACCTCGTGCGGCGGGTGGCGCGGAGCGAGAGCACCACATTGCTTCTGCTGGGCGAAAGCGGCACGGGCAAGGACATGCTGGCCCGCGCCATTCACTACGAATCCAACCGGGTCGAGATGCCGTTCATGAACGTCACCTGCACGGCGCTGCCAGAATCGCTGCTCGAATCGGAGTTGTTCGGCTACGAGAAGGGCGCCTTCACAGACGCCAAGGAGCGGAAGAAGGGGCTGTTCGAGCTTGCCGACGGCGGGACGGTGTTCCTGGACGAGATTGGGGACATGTCGCCGGGGTTGCAGGCGAAGCTGCTTCGCTTTCTCGAAGAGAAGGCGTTCCGGCGGATTGGTGGCGCGAAGGACATCGGCGTGGACGTGCGGATCATCGCGGCCACGAACCGCGACCTGCAGGAAGCCATCGACACGGGCTCGTTCCGCGAGGACCTTTACTATCGCCTGAGCACGGTGCCGGTGCTGCTGCCTCCCCTGCGGGATCGAGGCGACGACGTGCTGTTGCTCGGAGCCCATTTTCTGGGGCAGTTCAACGCGGAGTTCCACCGGACCTTGCGCAGCTTCACGCCCGATGCCCTCACGCGATTGCGCACGTACGACTGGCCGGGCAACGTTCGCGAACTGCGGAACGTCGTCGAGCGGGCGGTGCTACTGGCGGGAGGCGATTTCGTCGACACGGGCGACATCATGCTGGGGCGATCGGTGCTGGGCGCCCAGGCGCGGCGCGACGATCCGGTGGTGCGGTTGCCGGACGAAGGGTGCGACGTGGCCGAGGTGGAACGCGACCTTGTCCGGCAGGCTTTGGAACGCACCAGTTGGAACCAGACCCAG
>JAAEQP010000440.1 GCA_024231375.1 bacterium
AGCGTTGAAACACCTGGACGAAGTGCGCCAACTCCTCTTCGAAGGCAAGTTTGCTGAAGCGGAAAGACTGACCATCAAGACCATGGTGTGCAAAGGCCCCGGCAGCGCGCGTGGTACCGGCGCCTACCACCCCTACGGGTCGTACCAGACCTTGGGCGACATCCGGCTCCGGTTCGACGGGATTGACGGCGCACCCACCGACTACCGCCGCGATCTCGACCTCGAAACCGCCATCGCGACGACTACCTACAAGGTCGACGGCGTCACCTACACACGCCAAGTGTTCAGCAGCGCCCCGGACCAGGTGATCGTCATCCGCCTCGCCGCCGACAAACCCGGCGCGCTGACCTTCACCGCGACCTTGGATCGCGACCCCCATGATTGCTCCTCGCCATGGAAGAACGATTCCCGGCTCGAACCCTTCGACACCCACGAATACCGCGAGACGCCCGTGCGGTCCAAGGCCGACGGCGACCAATGTCTGGTGCTCTCCGGTCGCGTATGGTCTGGCGACGCCAGAGGCAAAATCGACACCGGTACCGGCATGCGATACGGTGCGCGGCTGATGGCCATCAACGAGAATGGCACGGTCCGCGCGGGAGACGACGGGCTTCGGGTTGAAGGCGCGGACGCCGTGACTCTGTTGGTGGCGGGCGCCACGGACTTCCGGGGCGACGATCCGGACGCCGTATGCGCCCGTCAGATCGAGGCCGCGAGCGCCCCTTTCTATGCTGAGCTGCCGAGAGTGTTTCCACACACGGAACTGGAAGGGCGGCACGTGGCCGACTATCGCGGCCTGTTCAGGCGTGTCGAATTGAAGCTGCCGCAAGGCGAGACGTCAACGCTTCCGACAGACGAACGCCTGGCCGCTCTGCGTAAGGGCGCTGTCGACCCGGATCTCGAAGCGCTGTACTTCCAATTCGGCCGGTATCTGCTGATTTCCAGTTCCCGGCCCGGCGATCTGCCCGCCAATCTCCAGGGCATTTGGTGCGACAACATCCAGGCCCCCTGGAACGCCGACTACCACCACAACATCAACGACCAGATGAACTACTGGCCCGCCGAGGTGTGCAACCTGTCCGAGTGCCATGAACCGTTCATCGACTACATTCAGACCCTGCGCGAACCGGGCCGCAAGACGGCGAAGGTGCATTACGGGTGCGATGGATGGGTGGTCCACACCATTTCGAACATCTGGGGCTACACCTCGCCCGGCGAACATCCAGGCTGGGGCCAGTTCACGGCCGCCAGCGGTTGGCTATGCCAACACCTCTGGGAACACTACGCCTTCACACGCGACAAGGACTACCTCGCTCAAGTCTACCCGACCATGAAGGAGTCGGCGGAGTTCTACCTCGACTTCCTCGTGCGCGACCCCGAGACGGGTTGGCTGGTCACCAGCCCCTCGAATTCGCCCGAGAACAAGTTCCGCACGCCCGACGGGCAGCAAGCAGGCGTCTGCATGGGTCCCACCATGGACATGCAGGTCCTTGACGACCTCTTCGGCAATTGCATCGAAGCGGCCCACATTCTGGATGTCGACAAGAAGTTCCGAACCAAACTAGAGAAGACTCGGGGTGAACTCGTGCCCCTGCAGACCGGAAAGCACGGACAACTGCGCGAATGGATGGAAGACTACGACGAGCCCGAACCGGGCCACCGTCACATGTCGCATCTGTTCGGCCTGCACCCCGGTCGCCAGATCACGGGCGGCGAGTTCTACGACGCCGCCCGCGTGTCGCTGGAACGTCGCCTGGCCCATGGCGGAGGCCACACCGGCTGGAGCCGGGCCTGGATGATCTGTTTCTTGGCGCGTCTGACGGAAGGCGATCAGGCCGAGGAGAACATCCGCGCGCTCCTCACCAAATCCACGATGCCCAACCTCTTCGACAACCATCCGCCCTTCCAGATCGACGGCAATTTCGGGGCCACGGCCGGCATCGCCGAAATGCTGTTGCAGAGTCATCTGGATACGCCCGACGGAACGGTTCTCGACCTGTTGCCCGCACTTCCGGCCACGTGGTCCGAAGGCCGTGTGCGGGGATTGCGCGCGCGGGGCGGCGTCGAACTCGATGTCGAGTGGTATAACGGCAGACTCAGCCGCGCCGTCATCCGCCCGGACCATGACGGTGCGTACCTCGTGCGCGTGCACCAGCCCGTGTACCTTCAGGAATCGTCGTGCGCGGACACTTCCACCAAGTGTGAGATGACGGACACAGGCTGCTATCGCGTACCGTGTGAATCGGGCCGCGTATGGGAATTGGTATTCCAGCCGGGCGAAGCGCCCGTTGAACGTTCAGGAGAATAGGATGAGCAAGTACGCGAGCTACAAAGAGCAGGTGTTTGAAACCGCGCGGACCCTATGGGAAGGCGGTTTCTTCGGAACAAAATCCGGCAGCGGCGGCAACGTGTCGTGCCTCATTGAAGGCGAAGAGGCCGTCGCCGTCACGCCGTCCAGCAGGCCCTACAAGGACATGACCGTCGACGACATCTGCGTGGTGGATTTCGAACTCGACGCTGTCGACGGCGACGAACTGCCGCCGTCCATCGAGACGCCAATGCACATTGCCGTATACAAGAACCGGCAGGACGCGAACGCCGTGGTCCACACACACCAGCCGTGCGCCAGCATCTTCGGCCTGCTCAACGAACCCATTCCGGCTCTCTTCGACGAGGCCATCGTGTCCATCGGCAACGTGGTCGAGGTCGTGCCCTACGCCCTATCCGGCAGCAGCGAACTGCTCGAAAACGTGGCGTCCAAACTGGTCAACCGCTGCAACTGCTACATCCTGCAGAACCACGGCGCCCTCAGCATCGGCAAGAACCTCGACAAGGCATGTCACCACGCCGAGTTGCTCGAAAAGATCGCGCGCATCTATCATGGCGCACTGGCTACAGGACGGCCCGTCAGCTTGCTGCCCGAGGAAATGAGCGGTGTCCTTTTCGAGTTCATGAAGGGTTCGCAAGACATGGAAATCGCGAGGAAATCCGCGCAATAGCGCTTTCCAATGAGCGAAGAACAGTTCATACTCGCCATCGACCTCGGCACCTCCGGGTGCAAAGCCGCGCTCATATCCCAGCGGGGCCGCGTGGCGTGCTGGCGGTTCAAGGAAGTGCCCACCCAGCTCCTGCCCAACGGCGGGGCCGAGCAGGACCCCCAGCACTGGTGGGACGCGCTGGTTGAGACGTCGCGAGACCTCATCTCAACGGGCGAAGTGCCCGCGGACCGCATTGTCGCCATCTGCTCGAACACCCAGGGTGAGGGTACCGTGCCCGTTGACCGGGACGGACGGCACCTCATGAACGCCATCCTCTGGATGGATGCCCGAGGCGCCGAGCATCTGAAACGAATCACGGGGGGCGCTGTCCGCGTCGCCGGATACGGTCCATACAAGCTGTGGCGCTGGATTCGCCTGACAGGTGGCGCGCCGTCCCTGACCGGCAAAGACGGCGCGGCCCACATGCTGCTCATCAAGCACGATTACCCCGACGTGTACCGCGACACGTACAAGTTCCTGGGGGTCATCGACTACATCAACCTGCGGCTCACGGGCCGGTTCACGACCACGGTCGACTCCATCATGACGTCCTGGGTCACCGACAACCGGGACCCCGGCAACATCGTCTACAACGACGCCTTGGTTCGTAACAGCGGCATCGACCCCGACAAGTTCCCCGACATCGTCGCCTGCACCGACGTCGTTGGCCCCACAACGGACGAGTTCGCGCGGGCCGTTGGACTGCCAGCCGCAATCCCCGTGGTGGCAGGCGCTATCGATACCACGGCCGCCGCCATTGGTTCCGGCGCTGTCCGCGATTTCGACACCCACCTGTACATCGGCACGTCCTCGTGGTTGGCGGCCCATGTCCCATTCAAGAAGACCGACATTGCGACGTCCATGGCGTCGGTACCGTGTGCCGTCCCGAACCGCTACCTGCTGACAGGCCTTCAGGCCACGGCCGGCGGCAACCTCACCTTCCTGCGCGACAAGATTCTGTACCACAAGGACGAATTGCTCCAGGAAGAAGACGTGCCGGACGTGTATAAGATCATGGACCGCATCGCCGCGAAAACGCCCGCCGGCAGCAACGGCGTCATCTGCACGCCATGGATCTACGGCGAACGCGCGCCCGTGGACGACCGCCACGTGCGGGCCTCCATCATGAACCTGTCGCTCGAGAACTCGCGCGAGGACATCATCCGCTCGGTACTGGAAGGGGTGGCGCTCAACACGCGGTGGATGATGCCGCCCGTGGAGAAGTTCCTCGGACGGACCGTGAAGCACATCAACATGGTCGGCGGCGGCGCGTTGTCCGACGTGTGGTGTCAAATCTTCGCGGACGTGTTGGACCGCGAGATCCGTCAGGTGAAAGACCCCATCCAGGCCAACGCACGCGGGGCGGCCTTCATCGGAGCGGTCGGCCTCGGGATGCTGTCGTTCGACGACATCCCGGACCTGATCGAATACGACCGCGTCTACCAACCGACGCCCGAACACAAATCTGTCTACGACGAACGATTCGAGCGGTTCGTCGAAATCTACAAGCAGAACAAAAAGATCTACCGCCGCCTCAACGGGTGAAGCGGGGATTGGTGCGTGCTCTTCGGGCCTTCGGCCCTCATCGACGCACCCTACGAAGATCCAGCTTCCTTCCGTCATGCTGAGTGCATGCGAAGCATCTCGCGTCCCGGCACATTTACCGGGAGAACGAGATCCTTCGCGTTGCTCACGATGACGAGGACACGCGGTTGGGGGATCGCGAGAGGAGACCTTCGGTCGTAAGCAGTGGCTCGGTCGGAGACCGGCCACAACGGAGGGATTGGCTCGTACCCGCCGGGCTTCCAGCCCGCCTCGACACACCCTACGAAGATCGGCTCCCCTCTCGAGTCCGCGAAGCGGACGGCAGGAAGATAGCCCAGGACGAGCGCAGCGAAGTCCTGGGATCACCACCCCCCTCAGAAAGCCCCGTCAGGGGCGATGGAACCAGAGCCTTCCCTTCCCGGACGCCCCGTCGCCGTTCAGCCGTGGGTCCTTGGGAGCACCCATCCCGTCATGCTGAGCGCATGCGAAGCATCTCTTGCCCCGGCACATCGACCGGGAAAACCAGATCCTTCACTTCGTTCAGGATGACGGGGAACGGTCACCCCAGAGCCCCGTTGCGGCAATGCCGCCCCAGGGCCTCAGTCCATGTCCATCGGCTCCGTGTTCTGGAGCACTTCCTCGAACCGCGCCAGGGCGTCGTCGACGACCTCGTCCGTGTCGGCCATGCTCGTGTACAGACGGCTGCCAGCGAGCGAGATGATGCCCTCAGCCGTGTAGGCCGCACCGTACGCCTTGGCCAACTCCTTGCGCTGCATAGCTTTGAACATGAAGTCGGGATCGCTCATGTCGACCATAAGCACCGCAGCGGTCTCCAGATGCACGATGGACCCGTGGTTGAACACCAGGAACGGCAGGCTGTGCTTGTCGATGATGGCCTGCAACCCCTGGCACAACCGGTCGCCGGCTTGACCGGCCAACACGGGCGCATTGGTCTTCTCGATCTCGAGGATCGAGTAGTACCCCGCGGCGCAGCTCAAGGGGTTCGCCGACAGCGTGCCGCCGACGAGGGTGCGCTGCGTACCGGAGCCAATACCGGCCGCAAGACCCGACATGATGTCCGCGCGTCCGCCCAAGCCGCCCGCGGCCGGGTATCCGCCCGCCACGCACTTTCCGAACACGGTCAGGTCGGGTTTCACATCAAAATAACCCTGCGCGCCGCTCAGGCCCACGCGGAATCCCGTCACCACCTCGTCGAAGATAAGGAGCGAGCCGAATTCGTCGCACAACTCACGCACCTGCTGGTTGAACTCACGCCGGACCGGCCGCGTGCCGCTCTCGGGTCCCAACGGCTCGACGATGACGGCCGCGGTGCCGCCGTCTGACGCGTTCTGCTCCAGGAGCGCCCGCAAAGCGTCCACGTCGTTCGGGTAGAACTCATGGGTGAACTGAAGACACCCCTCGGGGATGCCGGAAGCCTCGAACGGTCCCGTACCCGGAATCCGAAGCCCGAGTACGACTTGGTCGCTCCAGCCGTGGTATCCGCCGCCGACCTTGATGATATGGGACTTCTCGGTGAAGTTGCGCGACAGCCGGATGGCCGCCATCACCCCTTCACTGCCGCTGCCCAGCATGCGGAACATCTCGACCGCGGGCATGTGCTTGTTGATGACCTGGGCGAGTTTCAGCTCGTAGTCGTGGAACAGCCCGGTCACCGGCCCGCACTCGTTCAGCAACCCCACCACCTGTTCGCGGACAGCCGGATAGTTACTTCCCAACAGGGTCGGTCCGCCCGCCTGCAGGAAGTCGATGTACCGGTTGTCGTCCACATCCCACAGATAGGCCCCCTCCGCCTTGCGGATGTTGAGCGGGAACGGGAAGTTGAACGCCAGATTGTGCTGCACGCCGCCGGGGATGAGGCCTGCGGCTTCCTCCGTAGACTTCTTGGAGGCCGCGCACTTGGTCTCGAAGTACCCCAGGACGGCTTCCATTTTGTCGGGTTTGATCACCCACGGAGGCTGGCTGACGAGTTCATTGGCTTTGGCCATGATTTCATCGGCATTGGGCCAGGTAGAAATAGCATATTGCTGAGTTGACATGACAGTTTCCCACATTTTTGGTTTGCGCCAAACAGAACGTGTGAACTGCTAAGGGAGAATGGAGCCGAATTGTACCGCCCGAAGGGGCCTCTGTCAAACTAGCCGTTCATGGGTTGAACACCGCGCCCATCTGGAACGGTGCGGTCACAACTCAGTAGTTCCCAGTTTCCGCTCGGGCGCTGTCGCGACCACAAGTAGTGGTACCGGAGAGCCAATGGCTGCGCCTGATGGCCTGTGGTTCACATTGCGTGCGAGACCGGTTTGCACCCTCTTGCCCCCTCGCCCAACGGGAGAGGGTTGGGGTGAGGGGTCTTGCCCGCTACGGGCGCGTCTTGCACCCCTCAGATTGCGTTCCACTCCCAAACTGGGGATTGCTGAGGCCACGGTGCCGGACTGGCAGCAGCTCCCACCTTTTTGGCATAATGCGGGGGGTGGCCTGCCGCGCACACCGGTGACAGTCTTGGGATTGCCGGAGTTGTGCGCATGATTTCGTCTGCTGAGAAGCACGTACTGTGCCCTGTCCTGGGAGTATATCCAGTGAATGCGGGCGCCGTGCATCCGGTGGACCTTGTGAGGAGAACCGCGTTGACGCGCATCTCTCGCCGAGAGGCCATGCGGACCATGGGGATCGCAGTCGGTGCCGCCGTTGCGGGAGAGAGCGTGCCTGCAATGGCGTCGAACGGCAACAAGAAGGGACCGGACATGAGCATTCCCACACCCGAACCGCGGGTCGCCCGATTCGAGCGGATGGCCTATGGCATGTTCATTCACTGGGGGCTGTACGCCCAGTTGGGCCGCGGCGAGTGGGTGATGCACATGGAGAAGATCCCGGCCGACAAATACCGGAAACTGAAGGACACCTTCACGGCCAAGGACTTTGACGGCCGCGCCATCGCCCGCACAGCCCGCCAAGCCGGCATGAAATACATCACTCTGACCACCCGCCACCACGACGGATTCAGTCTCTACGATACGCGCGGTTTGAGCGACTACGATGCCGTGCATAGTCCCGCGGGACGCGACCTGGTGGCCGATTTCGTCGAAGGGTGCCGCGCGGAAGGCATTGTGCCTTTCTTCTACCACACGACGCTGGACTGGTATCAGGAGAGTTTCGAGAACGATTTCGACGCCTACCTGGAGTACCTGCGCAAGTCGGTCGAAACCCTGTGTACCCAATACGGCGAGATTGGCGGCCTGTGGTTCGACGGCAATTGGAGCAAGCCCGACGCGGACTGGAAGGAAGACGCTCTGTACGAGACCATCCGCAAACACCAGCCAGAGGCCATCATCGTCAACAACACGGGCCTCCACGAGCGTGGCCGGGTCGGACATCCCGAAATCGACAGCGTCACCTTCGAGCAGGGACGCCCCACGCCCATGGACCGGGAAGGTGCGCCCAAGTACGTCGTCGCCGAGATGTGCCAGACCATGAACATGCACTGGGGCCTCGGCAAGAACGACTTCTGCTACCTATCTCCGAAGGAGATGATCGAGAATCTGTGTGCGTGCCGCAAAGTCGGCGCGAACTACCTGCTGAATGTGGGGCCAACGGCCGAAGGGGCTATCCCGCCATACGAAGCGGCTGCCCTGACACGTGCCGGCGATTGGGTGCGGATGCACGCGGACGCCGTATACGACGGCACACCGTGCGGAGTAGACGGTGAAGGCCACGACTTTGGCCTGGAAACCGAAGGCAAGGTTTACTTGTTCGTGCATGACCTGGCCATGCGCGGCGGAGAGAACGTGACGGTCGATATGGGTGGCGCAGGAGCCCGCCGCTTCACGGGAATCGCGGACGCGTTCAAGACTGCCCGATGGGTAGACAACGACGAGTCGCTCTCGTTCGAGCAGGACGCTCAAGATGGCGCGTTGGCGCTTGAGGCCACGGGATACCCCTATGGCACGAACGCGGTAGTCCGGCTCGCCAAACTGGATCGGTAACGAGAACGGGCCGCGTAGCGGTCACAAGGGTGAAACCCGGAGGTGAATGTGAGTTTGGCACTGTGCGCAATCGTTGGTGTGCTGTTGGTTTTGGCCCTCCCCAGAAGGGCCGCCGCTGAGCTGGTCGACTGGGAGAATCCAGCCGTGTTCGGCGTCAACAAAGAACCCTATCACTGCACCTTGATACCCTATCCCGACAAGGCCTCGGCCCAGGAAGGCACGCGCGAGGCATCGGTCTTCCACCAATCGCTGAACGGCCAATGGAAGTTCAACTGGGTCGGCAAGCCTGCCGACCGCCCCACGGACTTCTACGAGCCCGGCTACGATGTGAGCGAATGGTCCGAGATCCCCGTGCCCTCGTGCTGGCAGATGGAAGGACACGGCGTTCCCATCTACACCAACGTGACCTACCCCTTTCCGGCAAATCCGCCCCATATCCCCCATGACTACAATCCCGTGGGATCGTACCGGACCACGTTCGCCGTACCCGAAGATTGGGACGGACGCCGCGTGTTCATCCACTTCGCGGGTGTGAAGAGTGCGTTCTACATCTGGGTCAACGGACAGCGGGTGGGTTACAGCCAGAACAGCATGATGCCCGCCGAATTCGACATCACAAGCTACCTCCAACCCGGCGACAACACGCTGGCGGTCGAAGTGTACCGCTGGTCGGATGGCAGCTATCTCGAAGACCAGGACATGTGGCGGCTCAGCGGCATTTTCCGCGACGTCTACCTCTTCTCCACGCCCACGGTTCACCTGCGCGATTTCTTCGTACGCTGCAAACTGGACGACGCCTATCAGGACGCCGTGCTGAAGGTAACCTCCACCGTCCGCAACTACAGCCTGGACAGCGCGCCCGGCCACACCGTCGAAGTGACGCTGTTGGACGCAGACGGCGCCGCGGTCGGCGGCGACACCCTGGTGTCGGGCAAGATCGATTCCCTCGCGGCAGGCGTTGAGAACGTCCTGGACTTGTCCGCCAAGGTGGCCAACCCAACGAAATGGACTTCAGAAACACCCTACCTCTACACGGTCTTGCTGACCTTGAAGGACAGTTCCGGCGAGGTCATCGAGGTGGAGCGATGCAACTTCGGGTTCCGCGTAGTGGAAATCCGCAAGGGCGAGTTGTACGTGAACGGCGTATCCATCCTCATCAAGGGCGCGAACCGGCACGAGCACGACCCCGAACGGGGCCGCGCCATGCCCGTCGAGCGCATGATTCAGGACATCGAAATCCTGAAACAGTTCAACTTCAACACGGTCCGCACCAGCCACTATCCGGACGACCCCAAGTGGTACGAACTGTGCGACCGGTACGGCATGTTTCTCATCGACGAAGCCAATTGCGAAGCCCACGGGATGGGCTACGACCGGGATAAGACCCTCGGCAACAATCCGGACTGGGAAGCTGCCCATATCGACCGTGAAGTGTCGATGGTGGAACGGGACAAGAACCACGCGTCCATCATCATTTGGTCCATGGGCAACGAGTCGGGGGGCGGCTGCAATTTCGAAGCGGGCGCCAAAGCGATCCGCTCCTTGGACACGTCCCGTCCGATCCACTACGAACTCATGAACGAGGTGGCCGACATGGACAGCGTCATGTACCCCCATCTCGACAACCTCATCGAATGCGGCAAGGAAGAGTCGGACAAGCCGTACATCATGTGCGAGTACGCCCACGCCATGGGCAACGCGGTGGGCAACTTCCAAGAGTACTGGGACGCCGTCGAAACGTATCCGCGCCTCATTGGTGGCTGCATTTGGGAATGGGCCGACCACGGCATCCGCAAGTTCGCCGATGACGAGCCTGCCGAGGACGGCTCCCGCAAATCCTACTGGGCCTACGGCGGCGATTTCGACGACACGCCGAATGATGGCAACTTCTGCATGGACGGCCTAGTGTTCCCCGACCGCGCCATCCCGCCCAAGATGTTCGAAGTGAAGAAGGTCTACCAGTACGTGGCCGTGAAGGCCGACGATGCCGCCGCGGGCAAGCTGACGGTGACCAATAAGCACTACTTCACGAACCTCAACCACCTTGGCATCCAGTGGTCGCTGACCGAGGACGGTATGGTCATCGAGGAGGGCACGCTGCCGCCGCTGGACGTCGATCCGGGCGAGAGCGCCGCGCTCACGGTTCCCTTCAATGCACCCCGGGTCATGGCGGGGGCGGAGTACTTCCTGCGCGTGAGTTTCCATCTCACCGAGGACACCTCGTGGGTCGGCAAAGGCCACGAAGTGGCTTGGGCACAGATTCCCGTGCCGGTAGATGTCCCCGCGCCCGACGTGGTTGCACTGGACGCCAAGAAGGCGCTTTCGGTGACCGATTCGGCCGACGAAGTCCGGGTCGCTGGTGATGGGTTCGAGGTTGCCTTCAGCCGTGAACAAGGCGCGCTCACCTCGCTCGTCTACGACGGCCGGGACGTCATCGCCGACGGTCCCCTCATGAACGGCCCCGTTCTGAACGTATTCAGGGCCTTCACCGACAACGATAACGCCCTGAATGGAGACCACGGCATCAAGAAGGCCTTCTACGACTCCGGACTGAGCCAGATGAAGCGGCACGTCCAGGATGTCAACGTGGATACAGTCTCCGACACGACGGTTCAGGTCACCATCTGCGTCAACTGTCTCGGCATCAAGGGCCGTGGATTCCGTCACACCGCCACCTACACCGTGCTGGCGGACGGCGCCGTCGATGTCAACAACCAGATCGACCCCGTGGGCGATCTGCCCACCCTGCCGAAGCTGGGCGTGCAGATGACGGTCGCCGGTGCCCTCGACAATCTCCAGTGGCTTGGCCGGGGACCCTTCGAGAACTACCCCGACCGGAAAGTGGCCGCAGACGTCGGGTTGTACAGTGGCAAGGTCGCCGACCAGTATGTCCCCTACCCCTTCCCCCAGGAAACGGGCAACAAGGAAGACGTACGTTGGACGGCGTTGACTGACAAGTCGGGCGCAGGACTTCTCGTGGTGGCACACGACACGCTCTCCATGACCGCCCTGCATTTCACGGCCCAGGACCTGTACACCGCCAAGCATACCCATGAACTGGAACCCCGCCGCGACGTGGTCCTCTGTCTGGACTACGGCCAATGCGGATTGGGCAACGCCAGTTGCGGGCCACGGTTTCTCGACCAGTATGCGCTCGAGCCCGGGGCCTGTTCGTTCGGGTTCAGCCTGCGCCGCCTCGACCCCGCCATGGACGACGTGCGCGCAGTCGCGCGGACGAAGCTGCCCGAGGCCTAGATCCTCATGCCTTGACACACATCGTCAGCACGCCCGCGGGCCCATTGGTGCAAACCGGACGTAGTTTACATTTTAGACCGGGGACGTTGTTTGCATCTATTGGTTTCATTTGGTGTGCCATTTTCGGCTAGGCTCAATCTTCTGGGTTCTTTCGTTGAGTGTTCCTAGTGTATGGAAGCTGTAGCGGATGGCCCACTTGCTTTCCTCGACTTGCTTGAGTCCAACGCGCTCCTTGGCAAGCACTTCGGATAGATAGATGTACTCGCCGCGCCATTTTATCTCTCCATTGTGTCGTACCGAACGCACGGTGAACTCGCTGTCGTATTCGATGGGTCGCAGCTTGACGGGATAGCTGCGAGTGGAGGGCGTGTAGACATCTTGTGGCACAAGCATGCCAAGTGCTTCATGAGGACGTTCTTGGTTGTATTCGTTGATGAACTGGTCAAAGGCTTCTTGTTGGCGTGCCAGATTGGCTTTCGGTGGGCTGAGCACGGCTTGTTTGAGGCTTAGATGCATGCGCTCATGGCGCCCGTTCTGAGCGGGTCTTCCTACTTCAATGCGCTCGGGCTTGATGCCCAACTGGATCCACCATTTTGAAAGATAGCTAAGCCCTCCTACCGCGCGCGAAGCGAATGGGCTGCCGTTATCCGTGCGAATCGCCTCGGGTAAGCCGTAGCTGCGAAATACCCATTCAAACCAAGGCCATACCGCGGTTTTGCTCGGCTGATACAATCCCTGACAAGCAAAGATGTGGCGGCTGTGATTGTCGGTCACGGTTAAGGGGTAGCATCGCTTGCGATCACCGAGAAGAAAGTCCCCTTTGAAATCGGCACTCCAGACTTGGTTGCATGCCTTACAATCTGCAAACGGTTGAGCATCCGGAGGGACCCTTCGACGCAGACGGCGTGCTTTAACCAGGCCAGCGCGCTTGAGAATCTGGCCTGCTGTACTCTGGCTAGGCCAGGGCACATCCGGCTCGTTTCGCTTCAAATAGGCCACAAGCTTCTTTGGTCCCATCGCCTGTTTGGCCTTCTTCGTATCGATAATCCGCTCTCTGATCCATTCAGGCGTCGCGTTAGGTCGGTGATGGGGGGCCGAGGAACGGTCGATGAGGCCCGACTCCCCCTGAGCCAGAAACCGCGCAAGCCATTTGTCGCCCGTAGGTCGACTGATCCCGTAATGCGCACAAAGAGCCGACTTGCTCGCCTCACCACGCAGTACATCCATGACAAATCCCAATCGAATATCCAAAGCACGTTGTTCCTTCCAAGGCATCGGCAATTCCTCCTGCCAATACCATACGATGTAAACAACGTCCCCAGTCCAATTTGTAAATAAGGTTACCGGTTTGGACCTCACCCCACCCCTCTCCCGCTGGGAGAGGGCGGAAGACGGTACGAACCGGCCTCATCGCCAATGCAGACCACAACCGACTCGCTGAGTTTGGCTGCTTCGGGATTCTTCTTGTGGTCGTGAATGCGCCTGGATGGAAACTGGGAATTCCTGAGATGGAGTCCGCTCAACTCACGCTGAACGTGAAGGTGGTGCCGGTGGCGCAGGGCACGTAGACGCCCGGGAACCGGGTGGCGATGGTGGTAATCGCCGCTTCGCCCGTGCAATGGCAAGGCCCGATCACGTCGGGTTCGTAGGCCACCAACGCCTCCAGCGTCTTCTTCACCCGGCCGTCGTCGGCCCCGGCGAGGTGCATGCCGCCCAGAATGGCGTGGATACGGTCCGTTCCGGCGATCTCGATGATGTAGTCCAGCGTATTGGCCACGCCCGCATGAGCACAACTCAGTAGAACTACAAGCCCCTGGTCCGTCTCAAGCCACATGGACTGGTCGTCGGGAATCGTGTCGGGCGTGCGGCACGCCGTGTCCAGGTAGAACCCCTCCACCCGTTCCCACGCGTGCCGCCGGGGCACGGGCCCCGTCACTCCGATGTGATCGTTCAATCGACGCGGTGCGTTCATCTGTTCGATGCGTCCCGGGTTGTCAGCCGCCCATTGGCGACAGTGATCCGGCATGCCGATGGGTTTGTACGGCGCGGACGTTGCGCGGCGGTATCGGGGGACAAAGGCGCCCGGATGGACGATTACCTTTGCGCGCGGGGCGCACTTCATCACCTCGACGAGACCGCCCGTATGGTCGTAGTGGCCGTGGCTTAAGACGACACAGTCAACGAGCGAGAGGTCCGCGTCGAGGGCAATGGCATTATCGAGCAGGGCCGAGGTCTGACCGGTGTCGAGCAGGACACACATGCCCCCGGCCCGCACAAGAAAGGACAGCCCGTGCTCGCTCCGCAACTCCCCGCGGGGTGAGGCCTGATTTTCAACCAGAACCGTTACCGTGCATGTGTTGTCCGGGCTCAATGGTCGCAAACGTTCTCCCCTGCCTCCAACGTGCCGTTCATGTGGGCTTCGGCAAGCATCCGCGGCTCTTCGGAGGGTGCGCCCACGACCACCTCGATCCCGCTGGCCGCGAACAACTGCTGTGCACGGAAGCCCATCCCTCCCGCGATGATGGCGTTGACCCCTTGCGAGGCGAGCCACCGGGGGAATTCGCCCGGGGCGTGAGGTGGTGGAACGACGGATTCCATGGCGCGGACGGTCTTCGATTCCGTGTCTATGTCGATGACTGCAAACCGCTCGCAGTGTCCGAAGTGCATGCAAAGGCGGCCGTCCACCGTAGGGATGGCAATACGCATTCGTTGTTGTCCTTTCACCGGTGTGGGCTTTCGGGGCCCTGTTGCTCCGAACAGGAAGACCGACGCCAGTTCCGGCCTCGGCCTTCCCGTACGGAAGTGTCTCGGTCTAATCGCTTCCGGATACGCCTGCGCTGAGTTCATCGAGGCGCTGCCGGATTGCGTCCAACTGTTGTTGAAGGGCGTTGGCCTGGGCTTCCAGGGCCGCCCGCTGTTGTTCGGGAGCCGGCTGGGCAACGAAGGGCGCTTGGCCGAACTGCATCCAGCCGGGCACGCCGGTCGCGTAGAAGCGGTTGCGCCAGCCCCGGCCGCCGCCACCCGCGCCTCGTCCGCGACCGCCACGGCCAAATCCCATTCCGCCACGGCCTACGGGGTTCATGTATCCCGGCTGCTCGAAGCCGCCGCAGAATCCGGCGCCACGGCCGGTTTGCGGTCCCATTCCCATCGGTCCTGTTCCATCTCCACCTGGCATATTCACATCCTCCTTTCGGATAGTCTTCGCTGTGTTACTCTTCACGCTGCATGGAAACACCGCATACCGGGCAGACGGTCCGGTTGCACGGCTGCCCTGCCACATGGGGCTGCCGGTGTCCACAGTCGGGGCACAGGCAGAACCCTTCGGGTCCCGCCGCGAGAGGTCCGCCCATCTGACCGCGTCCGCCACCTTGTCCACGTCCGCCACCTTGTCCACGTCCGCCACCTTGTCCACGTCCGCCACCTTGGCCACGTCCGCCACCTTGGCCACGTCCGCCGCCTTGTCCACGTCCGCCACCTTGGCCACGTCCGCCGCCTTGTCCACGTCCGCCGCCTTGGCCACGTCCGCCGCCTTGTCCAGGGCCTCCGCCTTGTCCAGGGCCTCCGCCTTGTCCAGGGCCTCCGCCACCAAGCGGGCCAGTTCCATCTTTTCTAGGCATTTCACATTCTCCTTCTGCATTGGCCGCCGCGACCACGTCTGCCGTGAAACCGTCTGCCCTGTCCACGGCAACCAGGCTGCGTGAGGGCGGGGTCCGGGAGGCGTCCTGCCAGATATGCTGTCAGGACAGCGTCGGCGTCGCCGGCGAGGAACGGGACGACTTCCATACCGTGTGCGCGGAGCCGGGCCACGAGGCCTCGAGACACCGCGCCGCACAGGAGGGCGTTGACGCCAAGGCGCTGTAGCGCCGTTTCCTGGGCGAGGGGCGGTTCGCCGGGCAGTTGCGTTTCCGCGCTTGACGCGACCTGTCCGTCGTCAATCTCGTGGACGACGGCGTGTCGTGCCACGTCGAGCACCGGCGAAATCCTGCCGTTCCATGTGACCAATGCGATTCTCATTGACTTCGTTCCTTCATACTGCGTGGGATAGAGCAGGAGGCGTGCCAAAAAGATGAGGGCTTGATAGATACTTTGTAACAGAGTTATTGGAAAGGGGTTAAAAGGATTGCGAAAGATTCTGAGCGCACGCCCTATAGTCGCATATGCGCAACTATTGTGCGTTTCATAGTCGCAACTCTGCGACTATGCGTCAGAGGGATCCCGTGCGGCCGTCTTGCTCGGGAAGGTCGATGCCCAGCGCTTTCACTTTGCGGAAGAAGGTGCTCTTGTGCATCCCTAGTTCGCGGGCGGCCGCTTGCCGGTTGAACCCGTTTCGACGAAGGGCGTCGCGGATGGCTTGGGCTTCCACTGCATGCAGGGCGGTCGACAGTTTCCGGGCGGCCTTCCCCTTCCGCGGCATGCGGGCGCTGAATTGTTCGGGAAGGTGCTCGACATTGATGCTGCCCGAATCGCACAACACGAAGGCGTGTTCCACGACGTTCTCAAGTTCGCGCACGTTTCCGGGGTAGTCGTGGGCCATGAGCAAGGTCATGGCCTCGGTGGTGACGCCCTCGACGGCCTTGCCCTGGATGCGATTGAACCGTTCCACGAAATGGTCGACCAGGAGCGGGATATCTTCCTTGCGCTTGCGGAGAGGCGGCACGTCGACACGCACCACGTTGATTCGGTAGTAGAGGTCCTTGCGGAACGATCCGTCTTCGACCAGCGCCGCGATATCGCGATTGGCCGCGGCCACGATGCGCACATCCGCCTCCACCGATTCGGTGCTGCCCAGGGGTTCGTATTGTTTCTCTTGAAGCACGCGCAGCAACCGTACCTGGAGCGCCGGACTTACGTCGCCTACCTCATCTAGGAAGAGCGTCCCGCCTCGCGCGGCCTCGAACCGGCCCGGCTTGTCCTGGTCCGCGCCCGTGAAGGCGCCCTTCCGGTAACCGAACAGTTCCGACTCCAGGAGGGTGTCCGGCAGCGCGCCACAGTTCACCGCGACGAAGGGCCCGTCCTTCCTGCGGCTCAGACTGTGTATCGCGCGCGCCACCAGTTCCTTGCCCGTGCCCGTCTCGCCCTGGATGAGGATGCTGCTGTCGCTGGCGGCCATCTGCGGGAGCAGGTCGAAGAGGCGGCGCATGGCGGGACTGCGGCTCACCAGATCGCCGGCCTCGTACTGTCTACTGATCTCCTTGCGGAGTTCCTCCACCAAGCTGAGGTCGCGGAAGGTTTCAACGCCGCCCACGATCCTCCCCTCCGCGTCGCGCAGCAAGGCCGTCGATACGCTGATGGGGATGCGGTTGCCGTCGGCGTCCACAATGAAGCCGGACCTGTTCACGACGGGATCGCCTGTGTCCACGGTATGGCGTAAGGCGCATTCCGATTCGCACATGTTCGCACGGAACACGTCGCAGCACGGCTGGCCCACCGCTTCCTCACGCGGCACGCCCGTGATTTCCTCCGCCGCGCGGTTGAACGACGTGACACGCCAGTCCGCGTCTACCGTGAACACACCGTCCGAGATACTCTCCAGGATGATGGAGGTGGTGTCGTCAGCGGGCGAACCCGCGCTCTTGCGGTCTGGTTTGCGTTTTGCCATGACGTGGGCAGTCTATCAGCGGACGCAAGGTGCGGGCAATGTGGAGGGCGGCGAGCGGAGCGGACGCCCACCCTGTCATCCTGAGCAACGCGAAGGATCTCGTTCACCCAGTGACTATCCTGGAGTGTGAGATGCTTCGCTGGCGCTCAGCATGACAGGGTGGACGTCACTCGATGGCGAGAGCGGCGTGGTTCGTCCATCTAAGCTTGGTTGCCATTCGACCCCCCCATTACTCTCGCGCTCAGAATGATGACGAGCCCCAAGACAAGGCCAATGACGAAGAAAGGCAAGAACGCGCGGGACATGCGGGGAGCCCACATCAAGAGGGAGAACTTCGCTCCATCCTCCTCGACGGTGGGAACCGGCGGACCCAACGCATCGAGTTCGGCAAGGATGGTCATGGTGGTCTCGGTCATGGGCCATTCCCCCGGATACGGCCGAAATTCAGTGTGGCCATCGAGGAACAATACGTTCCCACCGGGAGATTCGTGGTTCCCCAGACGCTCGATGAGGGTCACCGTCTTCGAAGCGCGGAGAGCCTCGGGCCCAGCCAGTCCTTCGTCGCCTTGCCCTGGAGGCAAGTCCTGCGACGGGAAGCGGAGTCTCAGTAGCGCGTCGCCGCCTTGGCTTCCGCGGCCCGTGGGGACGGGGAGATCGTCGCCGAAGGACATGCCCTCGGAAACGCGCCGCCGATAGGCTTCGGCAAAGGCGCGCATCTCGTCGTCGTTGGCCACGTCGTACCCCAGGTAGAAGTAGCTCTGGTCGTCGATCCACACCGCCGACGGTTCATCTCTGTTCGCTTCCCACCAGAGGAAGTTGTCCTCGTTGTGATCGACACACAGAAGAATCTCCGGATCTGTCACGTAATCCGGATACATAACATCGGGTCGCATCATGAGCCGTCCGGACTCGGAGCAGAGGCTTGGGAGAGGCCCCCCCTGCGAGTCGTAGACGTACATCTGGAAAACGATGCCCATCTGCCTCAGGTTGTTCTCGCATGAAGCCCATTGCATGTAGGTGCCCCCCCCTGCCATCAAGGGAAGCATGACAGCGAAGACTAGGATCGCACCGACGGCAAAGTAGAGGGAAGCTCGGCGGAGATACCTGCCGCGTGGACTTCCGAGAGTGAAGGAGACCAGGAAACATACGAAACAAAGGATGGGAGGGCCAAGAAGTGCCCACGCCTTCAAGGATCCCACTCTCTCAATGCAACGTAGGTACCCGACAACGCCAAGCTCGCATATGAGCCACTTGGGAAGCTGGGATATGACAAACAGGATCCCCTCCCACCATATGAGCAGCGCGACGACCCCCGCCAGAATCCATCTGGATGGCAAGGGTTTCTCGGGTTCACAGCGTCTTATCATAGTGGTTAGGTTATCGTATGGGACGATGAAGCGCAAACGCCGGCCGCTCGACGGGAGGACGAACCACAGCGGTGCTCCGGGCAAGACGATCTGAAGGCAGAGCCGCCGAGTGCGCAGAGGAGCAAGAGGTACTCCGCATGCAGCATCACTCAATCCCTTTCGGACGGTCAGCATGCAGCGCTGAAACGTCTGCATCCGACAAGGCCTGACCGTAGATGCGCAGGTCGCGCATGCGGCCGTTGAAGTAGTCGTGGGGTCCGAAGCCGACGAAGAGGGGCCCCTCCGTCACGGCATCCAGGTCCGCGGGGATATCGCGCGCAGCGACGAGGCGTCCGTCAACGAACAAGCGTAGAGCGTTTCCTCTGCGAACGGCGGCGATGTGACGCCAGCCGGGTTGCAGTTCGTGGTCGTGGGTGATGCATGCGCCCGCGTCGAAGGCGTGTACGTGCCCCGAGGGCAAGGTGCCGCAGAACAGTTTGCCCTCGTACACGGCCATGGACCACACCCGTCGGTACTTCATGTCGGGTGTGTGGTCGAGGCGCTCGGAATACTCCCAACCGTCGCGACCGTCGTAGCGATACACGGCGGCGAGGGGCAGGGACCCCGCGTACAGTTCGCCCGCGTAGGTCATCATGGCCATGACCTCCAACTCGTCGGCAAGGCATCCGCAACTGGTCCACGTGTCGCCGCCGTCCCAACGGAACACCTCGGCCTTGGGCCAGGTGCCGGTATACAACCGTCCGCGGTACTGCATGAACGAGTACACCTGGTCGACGCCCGCGGGTTTGCCCACATTGGTCCAGGCTTCGCCGCCGTCGTAGCGGAAGATGCCTTGGTCGCGGCCGTTTCCGGCGGCGTAGAGATGTCCATCGTGAACGGTGAGCGAGATGAGCCGACAGCCGGGAGTCTCTTCACCGGCCTCAGCGCCGAACATGGGGCCCGGGATGTCGCCCGTGGGAACGCCGCAGAAAGCCCATGTCGTGCCGCCGTCGTAGCGGTACACGCCTTTGTGGTACATGGGCGTGGCGTAGAGGTGGCCATTGAAGACGGCCATCGCGCCGACCGTATCGGCCTCGCTATCCTCGCCGCCCAAACGCCCGCAGTCGACCCATGCGCCATTGGCATACCGGAACACGCGGCCACCGGGATGTTGGTTGGGCGAGTCGGGGAGCGCGGATCCCGAGGTCTTGTAGCGGCCCGTGCCGGCGTGGAGCACTCCGTCGAGCACGGCCAGTGCGTAGACGGAGTTGGAGGCGTCGGGACTGCCGCAATCCACCCAGGCGCCCTCATCATACCGGTACACGTGGCCCGATTGGCCTGCGTCGGGTTCGCACGTACCGGCGTAGAGCGCACCTTCGCAAACGGCCAGGGACGTAATGAACAGGGCGTTTCCGGGACGGCCGCAGTCGGCCCACTGCCCGGCGTCGTTGCCTGTGCCAAGCGTACACTGCACGTGCCGCGCGTTGGACTAGGCCGACGTGACGCCTGCGAAGCTCTGAATGCCGAGGCTGAATCCGCGTTGCGTCGCGTCGTCGAAGCGCGAGAGGATGTCGCCCAGGGTATCGTCCAACGCCCGCTCGGTGTGTACCCAGACACCGATGGAGAAGTCGGCGCCGAGACCAAGGCTCTCGTCGTACGGTATCTCGATATGAGCGCCGCGTCCGTCAAATCGGGCATGCCCGTCGGTGAACACAACACCATTGGGCGAGCCGTGGTTGGCGCGGCTCGACACGTCGTGGGCATCGTTCTCGAGTGGCCAATGGCCGAGGGGGGCGATGCCCGAGGCGGCGGTCAGTCCCATGGATACGGCGTGGGCGATCATACTCATCGCAATGACTCCTCGCTGTTCGTGTGGAGCGCGGGTGGCACTCGGAAAGTGTATCGGCATGGGTTTGGAAGGGCAAGGACTGGACGCTGCTTGATTCCACCGCCATTGCGGCCTACCATCCTTCGAGGCTTACGAGCAAGAGAGGGGAGCCATGTCGACTGCGTCGTATCGAATCCTCGCGTCCGTGACCGTCGCTGTGGCGGCAGCCATCGCCGCACCGGCGTTCGCCGCGGCCGACTATGTCGTGCCGCTGACGGTCCGGTTTCAGGAAGGTGCTGGCGAATCGACCCCGGTTCGCATGCAGATCGATTTCGACACCCTACTGAGGCCGGAAGACCAAGGCCGGCTTCTCGACCCGCACACCCTGACCGTCGCGCGCACGGTCAGCGGACAAATCACCACCTTTGGCGTACAGTTCGACGAGCACCTGTACCGCGACAACAAAGGCTGGATCGCGTGGCTGGCGAAGCATCCTGCCTTTGGCGGAGAATGGATCCTCTCGTTTTCATTGCGCGCGCTGGATGGGGGCATGGCGCCGCCGCCGAACCTTCCGCGCGTGGGGGTAGGCGAGGAACTGCGGTTCAACGGCGAACGGTGGCACCCTATCGGCGTGCCCGGCATGCACCAGTTTCCCATCCCCCTGGATTGGAACGAAGACGGCCTCATCGACCTTCTTTCCACCAGCCACTATTCCAACGCCCAGGGCATGCCGTGGGACTGCATCGTCTACTGGCGGAACATCGGCACAAACGAAGAGCCGCGCTACGCCGTGCCTCTGCGTGTGTCGGCCGACGGCGTGGACCGACAGAAGGCGGCGGGCCAAACCGAGTTTGAGCCGCGCCACGACTACATCAGTGAGTACTACCTTGTCTGCGACGTGTTCGACTGGTTCGGCACGGGCCGCCTCGACCTCATCACCTTCAGCAAAGCCGGCGGCGTCCGGGTGTATCGGAACACGGGTGCCTTTGACGCAGCGGGCATGCCCAAACTCGAACGCGCGCTCACACTGAGTGTTCCCCCTTTCTTCCCGCCCAGTCTCTACCTGGGATTTCGCGTGGTGGACTGGGATGGCTCGGGGCGGCCTTCGCTGCTGCTCGGGGGACCGCTTCCGATGGAGAACGGGCAGATCGCCCTCATGCGCAACGTGGGCGGCACCCCCGAGAAGCCCGAATTCGAAAGCTTGCCCCTACCTCGCAACAACTTCTGGCAACCCAAGCGGAATCTTGAGGACTGGCGCACCATCCGCGAGTTCCCCGGTTTTCGCGCGTGGTCGTTCGACTATTTCGACGTGGACCATGACGGCGCGAAGGAACTGTTGGTCATGCACGGCTTGCACCGGCCCGTGCCCGCCATCGAGGTCTGGCGCAATGGCGGCACGCCGGAAGAGCCCGAAATGGTGCAGGACGGTGAGCTGCCTTGGAGCGCCCAATACCAGTACTTCGGGTTTCGGTTCGTCAAGAATGCCGCGTTTGATGGCTGCCTCATTGGTCAGAACAACTCCGGTTGGGGCATCCACTACTACGAGCGCGCCGGAGACGACCCCTTCGACAAGGATTGCTATCGCGACGCCGGACCTCTCCTCGGCGAAGGCACGAAACTGCGCGTCGAAGGATACGTCCGGGCCTACCCGTTATCGCCGACGCGCTCCGGGCCAATGGACCTCGTCTGCGGCGACGAAGTGGGGTTCATCTCGCTCGTGCGCGATATCGGCGAAGGCGACCGGTCGGCGTTTGCACCCCCGCACAAGCTGACCAACCCACAGGACACGGTGCTCCACCTGACCCGCGAGAGTATCCTTCACGACGATGACGGCGAGCGGAATTGCGGTATGACGAAACCCGTGGTATGCGATTGGGATGGCGATGGCAACCTCGACCTCATCGTCGGCGGCAACACCAACCACATCTATTGGCTGCGGCACTATGACCCTGTCTGTAACACGTACCGGGAGAAACGCCGGATCGCGGTGCGCGGTGTGGTGAACCCGTTTGGTTGGCGCAAAGGGCCCGCCGTGTGCGACTTCGACGGCGACGGCACGCTTGAACTCATCACCGCCGACAGGGCGTTGCGCATGTGTATGTTCAAACAAGGCGGCGGCGCGGACGGGCGTCACGTCCTCGAACCGCCGGTTCCGTTCAAGCGCGAAGGCGGCAGCGTGCTGTCCGCGCGCGACGTTCCCCCGGGAAACAAGTACGGCATGATTAACGTGGCCGTCATCGATTGGACGGGCAACGGCGTCAACGACCTGCTGGTGTCGTCGAAGTTCACCACGGTCCTCGTGCGCAACACGGGCGCCAACACCGAACCTGCCTTCGCGGCACCCGAGTTTCTCTCGACGCCCGACGGCAACTTGTCCATCAGTACCCACGAAATCCACGCCGAACCCTTCGACTGGGACGACGACGGCGTGATGGACCTCATCGTCGGGGCGGAAGCAGGCACCGTGTACCTGTTCCACCGCGACTGGCTGAATGGTATTCAACACGAAGCGAGCGTGAAGACGAACTGACGTCCGGCGCGATCCGTCCTGCCGACACAGGCACGGCTCAGCCGGTGTGATGAATCAAGGAGGTGTGTATGCGGCGCGCGGCGATCGTTCTTCTATCAATGGTCACATTGGCCGGCACAGTGCTGGCGGAGGTTCACGAGGTGCCCGGCGACTTCAAAGAAGTCGGCGCGGCACTGGATGCCGCAAAGGCGGGCGACACGGTTCGGCTGGCGCCGGGCAAACACCAGGGTAACGTAACGATTCCGGATGGCGTGACGCTGGAAGGCGCTGGCGCGGAAGAATGCCTGCTCACCGGTTCCAAGGGGTCGCCCATCGTCACCGTTCCGGCGGGGGCAACGCTGAAGGGGCTGTCGATCATCGACGGAGAGACGGGTGTCTATCTCGAGGCCGGGGCCTCGGCCGTTCTCGAAGGATGCCGCATCATTGGCAATGCGACGGATGGCGTGGGATTCGTCAACGATTTCAACACCTACATTTGCATGCGGGATTGCCATGTGGAAGCCAACGGCGACGGAGTGGACTTCGAATCGACGCAAGGCGTGGTCCTCAACTCAACGTTCGTACGGAATCGCGACGACGGCCTGGACCTCGACGGCGACGCGGGCGCGCTGGTCTACGGATGCACCTTCGCGGACAACAGGGACGACGGCGTAGAGGTCCGGATTGCCATGCGGACCCACGCCATCTTTCAGAACTGCCGATTCTCTGGGAACGGCGAGGATGGCCTGGAAATCATCAATTCGCCCGTCGAAGACGGGGTACTGAACCTGCTGTGCGTGCAGAACTGCGCGTTCGATTCGAACGCGCGGCACGGCGTGGGGTTTGTGGCTCAGGATGTGGAAGAAGCCACCGACGAACTGTCGAAGACCATGGTCTGGGCCGTGGGCAACACGTTCAGCGGCACAACGGGCAAACCGGTCAGCGCCAACCATGCGGCTGTATTCGAGGCCGACAAGCGCCTGGGCGACACCATCGAAACCGCGATCCAGGAAGGCGACCGTCAGACCGAGCGGTCCTTTCCCGTGCGGGTTCCCATGCTGGTGGGGGTCTACAACCTTCAACCAGCGACCGATGGCTCGATGATGAAAGACGGTGAGGCCGTTGCGGTTTCCGGTGACCGGATTTACGTGTCGGACGACAACAGCCGCGCCGTGTTTGAACTGGATCGCCGCACCGGGTGTGTGACGCGCACCATCCCTGTGAACCCGATTCCCGGCAGCGAGGCCATGGGGAAGGGGCCGGAAGGGCTCGACCTTGTGATGGAAGACGGCAAACCGGTGATGCTGCTTGCCGACGACACAACCGAATGCGTATACGCTCTGGATCTCGCCGGGGATCCTTTCGGGAAGCTGCTGCGTAGCCAGGACGCGAAAGTACTGGGTTCTGTCGAGGGGTTCGAGACGGTCGACGACGACACTGTGGCGGCGCTTGTTCGCTCGGCGTTGGTGATCTGCAAACGCCACTCGCTCGCACCGACGCGCGAGCCGATTGCGGCTACCTTCGGCACACTCGGAGGCCATGTGGCCGGGGTAGGCATGGACGACGCGACGGGCACACTCTACATCACCTCGTCGGGACTCCGGTTCAATCCGCTGATGCGCCGCAACTACGCCAGCGTCTTGGCGGAATTGGAACCGGACCTCAGCGCGGTCAAGGCCGCGTGGCACCTGGGTCCCTTCTCGAACGACCCGCGCGGGGTCGCGGTAAGCGACAACCTGGTGTACGTGTCGGACGGACGGGATCCTTTCGTCGACGACCGCACGGGCGAAGAGAACCGTGGCGGAATCAAGGTGTTCGTGTTCCTGCGAGAAGACGACCCGGAAGCGTTGGAGAAGGCCCTGCCACTGCTCCCGATTCGCCGGGACCAAGGATAGACAAGGCCGAAACACGTAGGGAATGATACTCATGAACGGCAATCTCGTCGGGCCGATGCGTTCCGTGGCGCTGGCAGTCGTCCTGTTTGCGACTCTGACCGCGTTTTCCGGTACGGGGCATGCCCAGGACGTGGCTCTCGAACCCTACGTGTACCACGAAGGATTCGAGGGAGACGCGCAGGCCCTCGACCAATGGGCCGACAATGGGCCGTGCGAGATAGCCTACTCGGGCACAACGGACGAGCAGGCCTTCGAGGGCAAACGCAGTTACAAGCTCGACGTTACCGTGAAAGGCGGCTCCTACCACTACTTCGGCGTGCCAGTCTATGCCGCGTGCATGGGCGATCTGAAGATGACGGCCCGCGTGTACGTGAGCGACGAAACCACGGCCGACGTGGGGTTCGGCACCAACGTGATGTACCCGCCTACGCGTCACTCCGGGTGCGGTCCCGCAGTTCGATACACCAAGCCCACCGACGGCTGGCAGTTGGTCGAGTGCGATCTTGTGGAGCGCGGACGAGACGGGGCTGGGCGCGTGATGGCGACGCAGACGGCGACAAAGACGGCCGAGGACGTGGGCGTTACTCTGGACTGCTGGTCCCTGTTCATCTACGGCGGCGAGGGCGCGCGCGCCGTAGTGTACATCGACGATATTCGCATCGAAGGTCAAACGCCAACGAAGGAAGCGTTTGACGTGGAGGTTGCTCGTCGTTGGGAGACGGCGCGAGAGCGCTTGGCCGAACGGCTCGCGAGGGGGACTGAAGAACTGGCTTCGGCACGCCGCGAAATGGCTCAGCTTGAAGCACAAGCGGGCACGGTGACGGCCCCATTCGAGCGAGTGACGGCCAATCTCGACAAGGCGGAAGCCTTGGTGAAGAAGGCGCTTGACGCGGGATACACCTCAAGGACCGATCTTGAAGAGATCAGGCGGGCCAGTTCCGCGACGGGCTTCGGCGCGAGCAACTTGCGCACCCTCGTGGACGGCGCGCGTGAAGGTCGTCCCTTCCTGCTCTTCATGCCTCCCGCGATCACGAACCGCGAGTTCACGACCGACGCGTTCCCCATCCCCGCGCGCCGGACGGATGGACTGGCCTGTGCCGCGTGCCGGAGCGAATACGAGTCTGTCACGCTGGTGGTGTACGCTCTCGCGGACCTGGAGGACGTGCTCGTGACCGTGGGAGACCTGCGCGCTGCCGCCGGTACGATTCCCGCGGCGGCGGTGGACGTGTCGATCGTGAAATGCTGGTACCAAGCGGGCCGCGGAATTCGGTACAAACCGAACCGCGAGGTCTTCGTTCCCGAACTGCTGCTGAAGGACGACGCCTTGGTCCGGGTGGATCGCGGTGCCAAAGAGAATCGCCTACGCAGCACCGCCGAAGACGGCACGGAACGATACGTTCTGTGCAGCGACCCCACGAGCGAAGCGTTGGAAGGCGTGCGCCCGGTGGACGCCGCGGCGCTGCAGCCCGTCGCCATTCCCGCGGGGACGCTTCGCCAATACTGGTTGACGGTGCGTGTACCCGACGATGCCCAAGCCGGCACGTACAAAGGCGAGGTAACGTTGTCGTCCAATGCCGGCAATGAGGTTGTCCCATTTGAGGTGACGGTCCACCCGTTCGAACTGGCAGCGTCGTCGTTGACGTATTCCATCTACTACCGTGCGAAGTTGTCGAAAGATGGCGCACCCACCATAGGGTCCGAGGACAAGTCGGAGGAGCAATTTCGGGCGGAGTTGGCCGACATGGCAGCGCACGGTGTGCCGTACGCCACCAACTACCAGACGTGGGAGATGCCCCGGTTGCGTCGTGTGCTGGAGATTCGACGGGAACTGGGGTTGCCGACGGACCGGTTCTACAATCTGGGCCGAACCACGGGGAGTCCCGAGTCGCCACAGCAATTGGCGCGATTGTCCAAGGATATCGGGAAATGGATTGCCCTGTGCGGCGAGTTTGGGTACGAAGACGTGTATTTCTACGGCATTGACGAGGCCAGGGACGAACGGCTTGCGGCGCAACGCGTAGCCTGGAAGGCGGTGCAGGACGCAGGCGGCAAGACCTTCGTGGCGTGCTATCACAAGACCTTCGAAGCCATGGGGAGTCTGTTGGACTGCGCGGTCCTCGCCAATCGTCCCGACCCGGAGGAGGCCCGCAAGTGGCACAGCGTGGGTTCGGAAGCCTTCTGCTACGCCTATCCTC
>JAAEQP010000441.1 GCA_024231375.1 bacterium
ATGAGTCCCGCGGGGATGAGCACCACGTCCGTTTCGTGGGTCGCCGCCGTTGCTGCGACGGCAGCCGCGTTGACCGTCGATCCCATGTAGATGGCTTCCGCACCCCAGGATTCCACCAGCCGTCCCGCGCCCGTGGTCGTCGTGAAGACAACGCGCCGTCCTTGGGCTACCGAGACAGTGCGGGGTGAGTTGCCCGCGTCGAAATCCTCAGGCGGCAGACCGCCCCGTTCGCCGAAGAGCAACGCGTCAGGGAAGGCTTGTTTCGCAGCATAGGCCTCGGCCAGTTCACGTACGGCAATGATTTCCGTCGCGCCCGCGTCAAGAAGCATTGCGCCCGTCGCGCTGGCCCGCAGTGCGTCCACCACGACAGCGACGCAGTGATTCTCAACGGCATAGGCGCAGCCTGCCGCGCCTTCGATGATATGGTATTTCACGAGTAAGTAGACCTCTCGAATGGTTACGATTCTCTTCGCGGAAAGCGGATCGTAGCACAGGGGAACGGCCGCCTCAATATGGTATGGGGCCTCGTGTTCTTCATTCGGACCCACACCCAATTCTGGAGGCA
>JAAEQP010000442.1 GCA_024231375.1 bacterium
CTTCACCGACTTCGACGGGCGCGCTCGGAGCGGCCGCGCGGACATGGGCGCCCGCGAGCACGACGGCGGTGTTTCAGATGCGGATCCCCTGTGCGGAGACCCTCAAATTTGGTCGACCAACGACCACGAATACTGGGTATGTTCTCCGGTCAAGCTGTCCTGGTTCGCCGCCAAGCTCTATTGCCGCTCGCTCGACGCGTACCTGGTCACCGTCGCCAGCGCCGAGGAGAACACCCACTTGACCTCGCTACTTTCCGGATCTGATTCAGCGTGGATCGGCGCCAGCGACGACGAAACCGAGGGCGCGTGGTTGTGGGTCGAGAACGAAGGCTATGTCTATACCAACTGGTCCGGCGGCACGCCAAGCAACGGCGAATGGAACTACGACTGCGCCGCCATCTCCCAAACCGACGGCACCTGGTCCGACGAAATCTGCGGCGAGCGCCGCACGTTTATCTGCGAGTTTGCGAAGAAATAGTCCACACTCTGGCCCTTAGGACGACGGACAAACAGCGCCCTTGACAACCGCTGTGCTGTTGTTTTCATGGCATTCAACGATGGCGCCGGCGGAGTCGGCCACGACCGTGATATCGGTGGGGCTGTCGAGTGGCACGCTGTTCCAAATACAAGAGATTGATTCGCACGTGCTCGGCTGAAGAGCGCCGCTGGTTGTTGTCGTGCAGACCGCTGTCGTGCTCGCGGGGTCTCCTGGAAAGAAACTTATCTCAACACCAGCAGCCACGCTCGCCGTGCCGCGGTTGCACGCGCGCGCCGAGAGGGTCAGCTGGGTATTCTGCGCGGTACAATCGTCGCTGAACGCCCCGTTGCCCACGGTGAGGTCCGGTGCGGAGATGCCTGCGGCGCCCTGTTGCAGGTTCTGGCGGAAATTGTTCAGGCCGTCTACTTCCCAGTTGCGCAGCGCATCAGAGGTCTTGGGTATCTGGCCGTCGTCGCTCACGTTGGTCACGTGGTAGGCATGCTGGTTCCAAACTGGTCGCGACGGCGCCCAGTTATCAAAGGTGTCGCGGAGAACTTCGATGCCCGCCCGCCGCGGCCTAACAACCGCCTTGCACACTCCGTCCACACAGCCGTGCCGATCGCCGCACTGACCGGCGTCGGTCGCGCATTCGCAGAGCCCCGCGTCCGTGCACGATCCGCCGAAGCAATGGCTGGTCTCGCCGCAGCGCAACCCGGCGAATTCCGGATCCGGATCGTCGCAGTCGATGGAACCAGAGGTATCCAGCGGGACCACCAGCTCGGAGTGGCCGTCCCCGTCGACATCAGCCACGATGGGATTCTCGGCCCAGGTAAGTGAAACTCTTCCTTCGGAGTAGATCACTTCACCGCTCAACCCATCGTAAACACGGAGATAA
>JAAEQP010000443.1 GCA_024231375.1 bacterium
CACGTTCGATGCGATCCGCCGCGACGGAGAGATTGTAGGGATCCAGGCGATCTACCGGGACATCTCGGCCCGCAAGCGTGCGGAGGCGGAGCGCGAGCGGCTGCGCGAGAAGCTGTTGGAAGACCGTAGGCTGGAGAGTTTGGGCGTGCTGGCCGGGGGCATTGCGCACGATTTCAACAACCTGCTCATGGGGATTCTGGGCAATTGCAGCATCGCGGACTCGGATGTGGCGCCTGGATCGGTGGCCCATGAGAGTATCGAGGAAATCCGCGTAGCGGCGAAACGAGCCGCCGAATTGTCGCGCCAGATGTTGGCCTACTCGGGCCGGGGCCGTATCGTCGTCAAGACCATGCGCCTGAATCAGTTGGTTCGGGACATGACCGACATGCTCGAGATGACGGCGGGCCGGAAGGCGGCAATTCAATACGACTTGAGTCCTGATACGCCCTGGATCGAAGGCGACCCGTCCCAACTGCGCCAGATGGTGCTGGACCTGGTGGAGAATGCGTCCGAGGCGCTCGGGGAGGACGGCGGGGAGATCGTGGTCGCCACGGGGCGGGTGGAGGTGACGCCGCGCGATGTGGCTGAAGTCTTCCACGTCGGCGAGGTCGAGGCCGGGGCCTGCGCCTTCATCGAGGTCCGCGACTCGGGCCATGGGATACGGGAGGACCTGATCGACCGGGTCTTCGATCCGTTCTTCACGACCAGATTCATTGGACGCGGCCTGGGTCTGGCCGCGGTCAGCGGGATCGTGCGAGGTCACAAGGGTGCGGTATTCGTCTCTTCCACACCGGGCGGCGGCTGCACGTTTCGGGTCCTGTTCCGCTGCCACGGCACGGAAGGAGCGGCGGCTTCGGACGCCCCCCGATCCCACGGCGACTGACGACCGAACCGCCGTCTCGGAACCTGCCAAAGGCGATTTGCACCACTCCGTGGGGGTTTGCTATACTTTGCCGTTGCGTCTGGAGTTACGTCACGGCCCCTGTGCGGAAACGCCACGAGAGGTGGCCGGGCTCTGTCCACGACCTGCCGCGGGACCTTACCGTGCGGTCGGGGCCGGGAAGACGAAAAGCCGAAAGGTGTGAGTGTGATCGAGCGGACGTTTGTGATGATCAAACCCGACGCGGTGGGCCGTCGGCTCAGCGGCGAGATCATTCGTCGATATGAGGCCAAGGGCCTGCGTCTGGTTGGCTTGAAGATGCAGATCGTTTCGGCCGACTTGGCGGCGCGCCACTACGAAGAGCATGTGGGCAAGCCGTTCTACGACGGGCTTGTGGCGTTTATCACGTCAGGACCCTCCATCCAGATGGTGTGGGAAGGCGAGAACGCGGTGGCCGTGGTGCGCAAACTGAACGGGGCAACGAATCCGCAGGACGCGGATTTCGGCACCATTCGGGGCGATTTGGGGTTGGTGGTGCGCAACAATGTGGTGCATGCATCCGACAAGCCCGAGACGGCCGACCGCGAGATAGGATTGTATTTCGAGTCCGGTGAGTTGTGGGACTATCCCATGCCGGATGAACATTGGTTGACCGAGAAGTAATCGGAACACGAAACAAGGAGCAGGTGAATGGCTGGTGGAAGAAAGGTTCGGCGGGCCAAGATCGCGAAGCATAAGCGCAAGAAGAAGCGTCGCGCGAACCGTCACAAGAACAAGTAGGCTCCACAGCCTGTTTCGTGTTTCCGGAGCAGTGTGTGTAGTGTCTTTCGGCCCCGGTTGACGGGGCCGATTCTCTGTAATCCGGGGCGCATTTGCTGACGGCGCGGGACACGCGCGTGTGGACCGAGGCGGTTCTGCATGCGTGCCTGCGCCCCGATCCCATGGAGGAAAGCGTCATGGCGGACGACGAAGCGAAAATCTTCATCGACGAAGACTGGAAGGCCCAAGTCCAGCGCGAAAAGGAAAAGGCCAAGGAAGAGGCCG
>JAAEQP010000444.1 GCA_024231375.1 bacterium
GTGTGGCGCTCGCGGATCAGATTCGTGGGCGAGTGGTTGCGTCGGCGGGGAAGGACGGCGTGACGATCCGTCCGAAGGATGGGAACGCTAAGGAGTTGAGATTTGCGATCAAGAACATTCCAGCCAATGGCGAAGACCTTCTTGTGTTGGTGACGATGAAGGGCAGTCCGATGGCAGGTTATCCGCGTGAGATGGCGCGGTTTGCGCAAGTGGCTGCGTCGGGCGGGATGATCAACCTGATGGCCGGCGAACCGGACGAGACGGGTATGTGTGGCCGGGGTGGGGAGGAAGAGCCGGTTGACAGAGCGACTGGTACGGTCGTACAGAACCATCAGCGGACGATTGCCGATACGACGCTGCCGACGGTGTTCGTGCACCCGCCCTATCGTGGGAAGGTGGGCTACGCGTACTGGATCAAGGAGACGGAGGTTCCTGCCAATTCGGAGCTGCGATTCAGCATCGGGATGGGCGAGAAGAGTCCGGAACGGTCGGACGGCGTGTGGTTCAAGGTCTATGCAGGGCGGGTGGAGGATGGGGCGGTCGGTCCTTACGAGCAGATCTTTGAGAA
>JAAEQP010000445.1 GCA_024231375.1 bacterium
GAGTCGGTACATGATCTGGTTGTAGTCGTAGCGGGGCGTCGCTCCGCTGATGTCGCGCGAGAAGGAGGTGCAATAGGTCCCTTCGAAGTAGATCGTACGGCCTTCGTCCTGGGCGAAGTAGGGATGCTGGGCGGGGTTGTAGAAGGAGCATTTGTCGTGTGTCACCACCTGCCGGGCGTAGGTCCAGGGGCCGGTGGGCGTGTCGCCCTCGGCGTACCAGACCTCGCCCAGGTGCGAGCGGTCGCCTGAGGATTCCACCACGACCATGACCCATCGTTGCCGATAGGTGTTGAAATAGACGCTCCCGCCGTGCGGCGAGAGACGTTTGCCCGACTTGATGTCGTACAGATAGGTATTCTCTTTCTCTTTGGCCAGCGCCTTGATGACCGCCGCCTTGGCGGACGTGTCACTGCCCATCAACTCCCCGAATGCGATCCAACGTTCAGGTCCGCGCGATTCCAGTGTTCCCGGCTGCAGCGCGGTCAGTGCTTCGTAGCGGTTGGGGTCCATGACATCGTCCCAACGGGCTCGGACACGCATGCGGACTGTCAGCGGGAACTGGGTGGCGAAGTAATAGTATCGCTGACCCTCCACGTCCACGGCGACGGCGTGACCGCAGTTTGTGTAGGGCAATAGGTCCGCGTCCGAACGAACCACGGGATCGAACGACTCGGTGGCATC
>JAAEQP010000446.1 GCA_024231375.1 bacterium
ACTTCAGGGCGATGATCGAAGCTGTCGGTGAAATGACCCGCGCTAAGACCTGATCGTCACGTTCTTGATCTCGTATGGCGAGAAGTTCACGACCTGCGTGTCACCGGCGCGGACACGGACCGTCCCCCCCACTTCGCCGCCACCGGGATTGTACAGCCTCAGCAGGTATTCGCCCGCATTGGCCGTGGGCGTCAGTGCGGACATCACGATCTCTTGAGGCTCAACGACAACATTCCACGCTTCGGACGGAAGCGACGCACTGCGCCGGTCTTCCCGGGTGACCGGAAACGGCATGTTCAGTTCCAGGGCCAATCGTGGCATGCCCGCTTCTTCCCATCCGCTATCGCCCGGGCGTACCCAGTAGCGGAAAGTGTTCGTGCCGGGTTCCAGGGCCTCATCCCCGTCCACGTCCCAGCAGATGCCGCCCTTCTCCCTGTCATCATTCGCCCGCACCGACCTGAACAACGTCATCCACAGCACGTCGTCGGCAGACTGCACTGAGCACGTCCCCTGGTGAATGAGAGATGCACTGCCCCCTGCACCGTTGAGTGACATCCATCCGTTCACCGGTCGAATCATGTGACCGGGAGCCCGTTCTGTAACGGCGAACGGAGAATCACAAAGCACGGATGCCGACTGGAATGCCGTGGGGAACGCCACCCGCACGCGTCGGCCTCCCTCTTTCCCGGGCCGCCAGTCGACGGTTGTCTCGAAAGCGACATGCGAAGCGCCAGCTTCAAGGATCACGCGATGAACAAAGGTGCCCCAGTCCAACTCGTACTTCGTCTCAACAATGCCGCGGACCGGGCCGCTCTCTACAACGCGCACCGTGCGTGCCGCGTCCAACGACCTGGCAAGCGGCTCGGTCGACGCCATGACATCCTCCGGCAACACCCGACATATGCACCCGGCGTCTTCGTAGATGAACACTTCGCCAACACTGCAATCCTCGGATGCGAACTGGGGTTTGGTAGCGCCTGCCGTTCCTATCGAACGGATCAGTCCGTCTTCCAGGAGGACCCGCACACACCCGTTGTCCATCCCGGTATCGGTGACTGTTACGGGCTGCTCCACGAGGGGCTTGGAACCGGCATCGCCGATGTGATATGTCCGCCACCCCGTTGGAGGCAGATTCTCCGCAAGAAACGCAACGCCCGCGTCTGTCCGCTGCGACGCAATGCCCGTACCGGCCAACCCAGCGACACCATCCTCGCCGGGAACTTCGACCACGCGGGTGACATTCCAAGGGAGCGGATTTGAGACAACTACCGGGCGACCGGGTTGCGCATCGGTCGTC
>JAAEQP010000447.1 GCA_024231375.1 bacterium
CAGAAGAATGACCCGGAGCGCCTGGAACGCCACATGCTCGGCGACATCAATCGCGACGGGCGCTTGGACATTGTCATCGTGAAGAACAAGCGCGGTCACTTGCTGTGGTTTAAGAACAGCGGAACACCTCGGGACGGAAAGCTGTGGCCCCGCCACGTCATCACAACGGATCTTCCTGGGGCCTACGATGTGGCGCTCGCCGATATCGATGCCGATGGCGATCTGGATGTTGCCGCCTCGAGTTGGATTCTGGGCAATCAGTTCGCCTGGTTCGAGAATGATGGCACGCCTGCCGATGGCACGTGGACCAAGCACATGATTGAGGCCGATGCCGACGAAACGCGAGCCATTCGCTCAGCAGACTTCGACCAGGACGGGGATGTGGACCTTTTCGGCGTTATCGCTGTGTTGCCCAAAAAGGCAGCCAACGGGAAGAAGCAGTTCGTCCCCGGATTCGTTGTGTGGTATGAACAGTTCCGAGATAACGGCGCCGTTGCCTTTCGGCGCCACGATGTGGCGTCACCCATCCGGCCGTGCCACGGCGAACCCGCCGACATGGATGGCGACGGGGACCTGGATATTCTGATGGCCGTGGGCATGTCCGCGCCCGTCGACCGCACGGATACGCACCGCGTTGAATGGTACGAGAACACCGGAAAGCGCGATGCTCTATGGCCCATCCACAAGGTGGCTGAGGGTTTCACCGACGCTTTCGAGGCCGTCGCGCACGATCTGGACGGCGACGGAGATATGGATGTTGTGGCTACGGCGTGGCGCACGCCGGGACGCGTCGCCTGGTTCGAAAACGGCGGCGACGCGAAAAAGCCGTGGACGATGCACACCCTGAAAACGGACTGGCGTAGTGCCAACCAGGTCATCGTAGCCGATTTTGACGGCGACAAACGGCCCGACATCGCCGCCATTGCCGAACACGGCAGCTACGAACTGCGATGGTGGCGCAACGAAGGCAACAAATAGCCAATTCGCGTTCCTACTTCTTGCGCAACACCTTTGGGAATCGGGGACATGTTCAAAGCGCCGTACCCGGCGCGAC
>JAAEQP010000448.1 GCA_024231375.1 bacterium
GACACTCCCGCGTTTCTACGAATGTTATCGGCAACTTTAGCGAGAACTTTAGCGGTTTCTTTGGTTTTTTCTGCGGGGTATAGGGGTGCGCCCGTAAACCCTTTAAAGCAAACGGTTTACAACCTGAGTTTTGGCTGCGATTTGCGCTGAAATGCCTTCAAAGCCCTTGTCTAGGCCGAAAAAAAGTTTGAGACGGGACCGAACCTGCTGCCTTGGGCCACGGGATACGAAGGCGCCGACGTTCTCTGGTATAGTTGGTGCGTTCCGACTAGGGAGAAGGAGCGAGCGGTGAGCACAGTGGAGTCCACCAAGGTTGACGAGGGCCGGGATTCGGGCGAGCTGGCCGTGCATCTGGATGAGCGAATTGCGCGCCTCCGTAGCGCCGTCATGTCGCGGCACGGTTCGTGGACCCCGGATGCCAACCCCTTCGAGCGCGACGTGGCGCTCTGGCGCGCATGGCAGCCCGGCCAGTCGGTGGTGCAGACGCGGGCGGCGCTCCTGCTGCAACTGGTGCAACAGGCGCCCGTGGCGATTCTGCCGGACTGGCGCCTTGCAGGCAACCACCTTCCAGGGCACGCCTTCGGGTTCTGCGCCCCCCCGGAAGACCGGGTTCCGGCGCGGCTTGAGGCGTTTCATCTCGCGGAAGATGAGGTGGCCGAAGTGCAGCGGTGCGTCGAGCGATGGGCGCGGCAGCGTGAGCAGTGCGCCATGGTGGGCGTGGCGGCTGAAGAGGCTCCGCGTGTGCCTTCGGTGTACACGGGAGGTGGCTGGATCGAGAATCATTCCATCCGCGACTACGCCAAGGTGTTGCGGATCGGGTTCGACGAAATTCGGACCGAAGTGGACGCGGCGGCCGGAGACGCCGACTTGGCGGATCCGGATTACGCGCGCAAGGAGAGTTTCTGGCGGGCGGCGCGATGGGTTTGCGAAGCAGGGAGCGCATTGGGCGCCCGTTACGCCGAGCATGCGGCAAGCCTGGGACGGGAAACCGACGAACCCGCCGAACGCGCGCGACTTGAGGCCATGGCGGACCGGTGCCGCAGGGTGCCCGCGCAGGGCGCCCGCACACTTGAGGAGGCCGTCCAATCGCTGTGGCTAGCGCACATCCTGACCTGTGGCGAAGACGGCATCAACGCGAACTCCATCGGCCGCCTCGACCAGATGCTCTATCCGTACTACGCGGCGGACGTGGAGGCGGGCCGCGCGACCCGCGACGACGCCGTGCGGCTCATGGAGGAATTGGCCTGTAGACTCTACCTGGACTACGACGTACAGGCGATCACGCTGGGAGGTCAGACGGCCGACGGACACGACGCCGCGAACGAGATGTCTTACATCATCATCGAGGCGTCGCGGAATGTAGGTTTCGTGCGCGACCTGTCGGTGCGGTTGCACCGGGGCAGCCCGGACCGACTCGTCGATGCCAGTGCCGAACTCATCGCGCGCGGCGGAGGGATTCCCTTCGTGTTCAACGACGACTGTTTCGTGCCGGCGTTGAGCGAACGGGGCATTGCCCTGGAGGACGCTCGCGACTATGCGCCCATCGGCTGCATCGAATTGACGGTGCCTGGCCGCGCCAACCCCCACGCTGTGTCGGGATGGTTCAACGCCGCAAAATGCTTTGAGTTGGCCTTGTTCGACGGCGTCGACCCGGGATGCGGCGACCGGCTCGGTCCCGCCACGGGACTGCTGACTGATTTCCAGTCCTTCGACGACTTGCTGGCCGCGTACGAGAGCCAGGTCGAGCACTTCGCGTCGCATATGGTGTATCACTGCAATCGTGGCGAGTCGGCGCAGCGGGAGCGAGGCCCGCTTCCATGCTGGTCTGTGCTGACAGACGACTGCATTGCGCGCGGGCGCGACATCACCGACGGCGGTGCGGTCTACAACTACCACTCGGTCTGCTTCCTCGGAACCGCCAACACGGCCGACGGACTGGCCGCGTTGAGAACGTTGGTGTTCGAGGAGCGGACCGTGGACGCGCGGACTGTCCTGGACGCACTGCGCACCGATTTCGACGGACACGAGTCTCTGCGGAAGCGCCTCCTGGGGGCGGCGCCGAAGTACGGAAACGACCAACCGGAAGTGGATGCGCTGGCGGCCCACATTTCCAACCATTTCATCGACGTCATGGACGAGGCCCGAAGCCCGCTGGGAGGCCGCTACTTCGTCCACCTGTTCTCGTTCCTGCTCAACATCGACTACGGCAAACAGACGGGCGCCCTGCCCGACGGACGCCGCGCCGGCGAACCGTTGGCCTACTCGCTGTCGGCCCATCAAGGCCGCGACCAGGATGGCGTGACGGCCATGTTGAACTCGCTGGCGTGCCTGCCGCACCGCCGCGCGGCGGGCGCGACGGCTGCCATCGTCGATCTGGACCCCGCATTCATACGGGGCGAAGAGGGCGTACACCGGCTCGCGCAGATTGTGCGGACGGCGATTCGTATGGGCGTGGGGCAACTTCAATTCAACGTGACGACGGCGGACCGGCTGCGCAAGGCCCAGGACGATCCCGAGCGGTATGGCAACATTCCCGTGCGCGTAGCGGGGTATTCGCAGATGTTCCGGTTGCTGACGAAGGAGCTTCAGGACCACGTGATCGCGCGCACGAAGCACGTACGATAACGCCAAGATGGCGAGGTTCATGGTATGATTGGGGCCGAGAGATCTCTTGACGAAACTGTGAACGCGGACGCGCGAGTCCGAACCAGCGCCCCGGCGCGGTTCGAGGTGACTGCCAAGCTATTGGGGAGGATGGCCTTATGACAATGGAAGAACTGATGCGTGGCGCCGTGGAGCGCAACGCCTCCGACATCCATCTCAAGACGGGAAACCCGCCTATCTACCGGATCGACGGCGATCTGGTCCGTCTCGAGGGATCCCCGCTGACGGAGGAAGACATCCTTGAGATGCTGGGCATGATCGTGGCCGAGGCGGACGTTGCGAAATTCAAGAAGGTGTACGAACTGGACGCGTCGTACATGCTGGGGGACATCGCCCGGTTCCGCGTCAATGCGTGCAAGGACGACGGGGACCCGCGGGTCGTGCTCCGCACCATTCCGACGGAGATTCAGAAGATCGATGCCCTGGGCCTCCCCCCCATCCTGCACAAGGTGTGCGAGAACCTCAACGGCCTCGTGCTGGTCACGGGCGTCACGGGTAGCGGCAAGTCCACCACCCTTGCTGCCCTTGTTGACGCGATCAACGAGAAACGGCCCTGCCACGTGGTAACCGTCGAGGATCCCCTCGAATTCGTACACAAGGACAAACAGTCCATCATCACCCAGCGCGAAGTGGGACACGACACCTTGTCCTTCGCCAATGCCTTGCGCGGGGCCTTGCGTCAGGACCCGGATGTCATCCTCATCGGTGAGATGCGCGACTCGGAGACGGTCCGCACGGCCCTCGCGTCGGCGGAAACCGGGCACTTGGTGTTCTCGACCCTCCACACGGTCGATGCAATCGAGACGCTGAACCGTATCATGGATTTCTTCGAGCCCCACCACCAGTTGCAGATCCGGAAGCAGCTGGCAAGCGTTATCCGGGCCGTCGTCTCGCAGCGCCTCCTTCCGCGCAAGGAAGGCGAAGGACGTTGTGTGGCCACCGAAATACTCATCGGAAACCGGACCATTCGCGAGTTCATCGAGCAGAGCAAGAGCTTCCGCGAGATCACCCGGCTGATTCAGGAAGGCGCGGAGCAGTACGGCATGCATACCTTCGACCAGGCGCTGTACGACCTCTACAAGGCGGGGACGATCACGCCCCAGACGGCGCTGCTCAACGCCACCAGCCCGCGCGACCTGAAGCTCCGCATCCAGGGATTGCGCACCAACTAGGCAGAGGCTTCGGACTTCCGTGTGCTATCTCAAACGAATGTGCGCCCTTGCTCTGCTGGCCATGGCGGGTCCGGCCTGGGCGGCCAATCTGCTCGGCAATCCCGGGTTCGAAAAGCTGAGAGGCGACACGCCCGACCGGTGGAGTGTGTATGTCGCACCGCAGGAGGGGGCGGAAGGCACGGTTGAAGGCGACCCCGTCCATGCGGGCAAGTATGCGGTTCGATTGCACATCCCCCAACCCTATGACAAGGAACCCGCCAACAACTGGAGTCAGAACGTCATCGAGGATGTCGGAGGCACGTCGCTCCGCCTGTCCGGCTACATCCGCACCCACGACGCCACCGAGGCCGCCATCTGGATTCAGGCGTTCCGCCGCGACCCGTGGACCCTCATGCACATGGCCACCACCAGCACCGACACGCCCGTGTATGGAACCCGGGACTGGGAACGCGTGGAGATGACGGTAGACGTGCCGAAGTACACGGATTTCGTTGTGATCCGGTGCGTGCTGCTCGGACACGGCACGGCTTGGTTCGACGACGTTGCCTTGGAGGAGGTCGGGCCCGGCGATGAGGGGCAAGATAAGGCACCCGTGGATCCACGCGCCTTGGAGCTGGCGCCGTTGACCGACTTGCTGGACGCGCCCGGCAAGGACGACGCGGCCACGTCGAAGGCGGGGAGCCAGGCCGCACGCGGGTTGCGCGAGACGCGGAAGGCCCTCGAAGATACCCACGAGACACTGCGAATGATGAACCGCACGGCGTCGGACGACGCGTCTCGGCGCGGTCTCATCGAAACCCACGAGGCGTTGATGGAAGCCAACCGCCAACTCCTCGACATGAACCGGCTTCTCCAAGAACGGTTGAAACAACTGCGAGACGAGAACCAGCGGCTTCGGGAGGACCTCGCCGAATCGGGACCACGGACGCCAAGGACGGCCCCGCCGCCTCTGGTCCCGCACGGCGTCATATGGAAGGACACCGCGCCATGATGGGCATTCTGATCCTATCAGTGCTGGCCGGGATGGTGACCGCCGGGCTCACGTGGTACACGTGGAGTCTCATGGAAAACGTGGGCGCGATGATGGCCGCCCGCAAGCAGGCGCAGCCCGACGGCGAAGCCGAAGACGAGCCGAGAGGCGAACCTGAGGCCAAACCCGAAGCAGAACCGGAGTCGGGAGATGAAGCGTAGACCCCGCCCGTATATCGGCATGCTGTTCCAGTGCTGCCACGTCTACACTCGCATCTACCTGAGCCGCGACGGCACCCAGTTCGCGGGGAACTGTCCCAAGTGCGGGACTCGGGCCGTCGTGAAAGCGGGAACGGGGGGCAGCAAGTCCCGATTCTGGTCGGCCGAGTAGGCGCGGGCAAGAGAGGGGATCTATCTCACGCTGAGGCGCGGAGCCGCAGAGA
>JAAEQP010000449.1 GCA_024231375.1 bacterium
GTGCCTTGGGGCGTGGGCAACTTTTCGCGAAGCAGGATGTTGCCCGCGGCCGCTCCGTCTGGCATGAACAACTCGTTTTCTGCGTTGGGGTTAACCCGAAGGTCGTATTCGCCAAAGTCCGAAATAATCGCCAATTCGTTCCGAATGCCGCTGATGCTCATGTCGTGTCCGATAACCTCGGCAATGGTCTCGTCTTCGAACACGACCGTGATGCGGCCGAAATCGTCCACGTTCTGCATTACGCGGAAATGCTCGCCCGACGCGTCCGGCTGATGTTTCATCACCTGCGTGGCCACGGCCGACACCCGTTTCGGGCGAATGGGGCCGTCGCCGCGCAAGATGCCCTCCACCTGCTTCAGGTAGAGCACAGGGCCGAGGGGATGGCAGGCCTTGTTGAACAGTGCGCCACCACCGGACTTCGACGGCGTGTCGTAAGCGGGCGCATGGGACCCCTGGTGCGCACAGATGCCGCGTTGATATAACACCTTGCCCTTGCCAGCCTTCTGGGCCTCGGCGATCAATTCGACCAACCCCTTCACGCCATCGAAGTACACGAAATTCTCGGCATAGAGCAGTTTGGACCCGTTGGCGCGTACGACATCGAGCACCTCCGCCAACCGGGTCATGGTCTCGGCCTTGCGGGTCTCGGCGTCGGCATCGCGCCCTTCCTCGTAGCCGGGCCAGATGGCCGGCGGCTTTTCGAGGACAATGACATCGACCCCCGCCTTGGCGGATTCCTCCACGTAGCGGCCGTGGGTGTAGTTGGCGCACGCGATGTTGTCGATGTTGGGCTTCACCACCGCCACCATGGCGGCGTGGTCGTCGTAGGCGCGCGTGATACCATGGGCCGCCGCGAACCGTTCCGCATTCTCGACCCGGCCGGATGTGGCCCCGGCCAGTTCAATGGCGACACCATTCTTGTGCGGAATCATTCCGTACACCTGGGCAGTGTAGTCCGCGGCGAATCCCGTGCCGTTGATTGTCACCTTGACCGTGCGCGTGTCCATCGTTCCGTCCTATCCTGTCGGTTGGGCCGCTGGGCGGCTCGAATGGGTTGTCCCTGAACGCGCATTGTAGCGCATTGGAACGTCGCGTCAGAAGGCTGGCCAGCGCGTGGGGTGTCGGAGGCAAGAGTGCCTCATCACAAGTGTGCCACCCACAACCGTGTTGTGGGTGTCTTGCGTGTGCGTGGTTGCGGCCCAAAGCGAATTCGGACACCCACAAGCTGACGCTTGTAGGTGGCACACGTGGCACCACCCCGGAGAACGTGGCGCCAACATGACGCGAGTGCCCGAGACCCCGAAACGCTGCTTGGCAGGCGGCGGCCCATGTGACTATACTGACGGAACGCTGAACGTGGTGCAGCAACGTAGGGATAGGGAGGTTGCGAGTGACGGAGCCGAAGTCAACGGGTTCGATAGCGTCGATTATCCTGTGCGCCGGGAAGGGACGGCGGATGGGGACCTCCCGGACGCCCAAGGTGTGCTTTCCCGTCGCGGGCAAAGCGGCCGTGGCCCACATGCTGGAGCGGCTCGAAGGACTCGGCATCACCACGAACATCATGGTCGTGGGTCACCTGGGCGGCATGGTGGTCGACGAAATCGGACCCCAGTTCCCTCAAGCCCTCTTCGCGTATCAGAAAGAACTTCTCGGCACGGGCCACGCCACGAAACAAGGCGCGGCCATGCTCCAGACCCTCGGCTTCGAGGGCGGCATTCTCGTCGTTGCCGGCGACAAGTTCGTCGAACCCCACGCCCTTCAGAAGATGATTGACGCGTTCCATGCGCAATCGGCCGACGTGGCCTTGCTGGTAGCCCCCAAGAACCGCTGGCCCAGCGCGGGCCGAATCGTGACAGGCGCCGACGGCGGCGTACGCCGCATCATCGAAAACGCCGACATCCGCGATGCCCGTGAAACGGGCCGCACCTTTGACGTCGACGGCGAGAGCCTCTCGGCGGACGATGTGGAGGAGCGGGTGGAATGGGTCAATCAAGCGGTATACCTGTTCAGTGCTGAGAGCCTGTTTCACTCCTTGGCCGAACTGGCCCGCGACAACGCCCAGAACGAAGAGTACCTGACCGACACCATCGACCACCTCGTCGACGACGGGTGCCGTGTGGTTCCGGTGCCTGTCGACGACCCAGAGGATTGTCTCGGATTCAACAGTCCGTCCGAGTTGATCGAGATTGAAGAGCATTTCCGCCACAAGATGGGTCTGGACGTCACCGAACAGGTAACCCTTGATCCGCGCATCTTCAAACCCGCGAAGGAATGGGCCGCCCGTCTTCGCGAACCGGACCACGACCTGAGCCGTCTGTTGTGCGTTATCTACGGCAAGGACACCCACTTCCAGCGTCAGAAACGGCTGCGTCTGCTCGAAACGGTGGAGTTGTTCATCGACCGCTTTGGACCGGACGGTGATGTGGCTGTGATTCGCGCGCCGGGCCGCGTCAATCTGATGGGGCGGCATGTGGACCATCGCGGCGGGTGCGTGAACCTCCTCGCCATCGACCGTGAGCACATCCTCGTTGCCCGACGGCGCGCCGACACCAAGGTCCGTGCGCGCAATGCCGATGCCGGCAAGTTTGAAGATCTCGAGTTCACCATGGACGACCTCTTGCGCCAGGTGCGTCTGGACGACTGGCGCGAGTTTGTAAACAGCGAGACGGTTGTCGACATGGTGCGCGATCTACAAGGCGGCTGGGGCAACTATCTCAAGGCGCCCATGCTGCGGCTGCAACAGGAGTTCAAGACGCGCCGTATCCTGGGACTGGACTGCGTCGTGAGCGGCGACATCCCCGTGGCCGCCGGTCTGAGCTCGTCGTCGGCCTTGGTGGTGGCCATGGGCGAAGCTCTGTCGCTGGTAAACGGACTCGATGTGGCCGCGAACGATCTCGTGGATCTGTGCGGCGAGGGCGAGTGGTTCGTGGGCACCCGTGGCGGCAGCGCCGACCACGCGGCCGTGAAGCTCAGTCAGTACGGCCAGGTCGCGAACGTATCCTTCTTCCCCTTTGCCATCAACGAGTATCTCCCGTTTCCAAAAGGGTACTCCCTGGTCATCTGCAACTCGCGGGTCCAGGCGCGCAAAGCAGCCGGTGCCCGGAACGCGTTCAACGAACGAATCGCCTCGTACGAATTCGCCGTGGAATTGGTGAAGAAACGGTTCCCCAACTACGCACCCCTGATTCATCACCTGCGCGACATCACCCCGTCCGGGCTGGGTGTCCGCGCGGCCGACATCTACCGCATCCTGCTTGACGTGCCCGAGTCGGCGACCGTGGACGAACTGCGCGCCGAGATCGGGGATGACTTGGTAGACCGTGTGCTCGCGTCGCACGCGCCACAACCGTCGTATGCTCTGCGCGGACGGCTGCTATTCGGTATCGCCGAATGCGAACGGAGTCGGCATTGCGTGAAGATGTTGCGCGAAGGCGATCTTGAACGATTCGGGTCGTTCATGAACATCTCCCACGACGGCGATCGCGTGGCTGCCGCTCAGGGCGAGCCGTACCACGCCCCATCCGACGACATGTACCTTCGCCGCAACATCGAATCGCTGCACAGCGAGGATCCGGATGGGGTCCTGGCTGGGCAGCTCTACTCGCAGCCCGGCAGTTATGCGTGCAGCATTCCGGCCATCGACCGCATGGTCGACATCGCCCTCGGCACGCCCGGCGCTTTGGGCGCCCAGATCTCGGGCGCAGGTCTCGGTGGATGTATGATGGTGCTCGCGCCGGAAGACGCTGCCGAACTCGTCATCAAACGGCTCCACGTCATGTACTACGAGCCCAACAACATGGAGCCGGATGCGCTGGCGATTACGCCTATCGCGGGCTGCTCGCCGCTGGTGGCTGGGTAGAGACGGGCGCTGCCCCCGTAGGAGCGTGCCTATCCTCGCTACCGCTCCACTCCCCATTGCGACGCCGCCCGGTCCAGGATGCGCCGCGCATTTCCACCGAGTATCTTCACCTTGTCCGCTTCCGGGATGTCGGCGCCCAGCACCTTGCCAAGCTGCTGCCCTTGGCTGAACAGGGCCACGTCCGATCCCCACACAACACGCTCCGCACCCACGGCATCGACAAGCCGGCGCACAAGCCCCCGCGGACTCAGGCTGTATGTCAGATCAAGGTAGACATTCGGCGCGTCGTGCGCAAGCTGTACATAGGCAGCTTCGTTCGCCGACCCCGAATGACCGGCCAGCATCGAGGTGTCCGGATATCGTGCCGCCAATGTTCGGATGGCGTCGAGTTGGACGTCCTGTCCCCACGTGTGAAACAGCACCGGCATGCAACGTTCGTTTGCAGCCGCCAAGTAGGGCCCATAGCCGTCGTACAGGTACGTCACATCCCGGTAGTCGTAGAGCTTGAGGCCCGTATACCGTGACAGCCGCGCTTCAGCCTCGCGCACCGTCGGCGGTTCGCGCGTTGGCCACGGTCGCAGATACCCAAGAATCCGTCCCGGACACGCCGCCATGGCATCCAGCACAGCTCGATTCTCGCGTTGCGAATCCACCTGCGACACGGGCGCCGAGGTGGTCACCAAGGTGATGTCGACTCCGGCTCGGTCCATGCCGGCCACGATGTCCTCCGGCCCGGTTCGATCGTATTGCACGCCGAACCGCACGCGGATATGGGCGTGCATGTCGATGACTTCGATGTGGTCCAGGGGGAGCCCCCTCCGTCCCCGCTCGAGAACCGTCAGCTTGCCTCCGCTCATCGCACGACCCCTTCCAGCAGCCGTTCCATGGTGCCAGCTCCCACCGCTCGCTTGGCGCCGTCCGAGAGCCCTGAATACATCAGGTGGGTGACCGCGGCCATGGGTTCCGCCACGGGGAACCCCGTGCCAAACAACACCCGCTCAATCATGGGACGGCCGGTTGCATCGCAATGTTCCGACAGCAGTTCCAACGCGCCGTATACCACGTAGTTGGCGCCCATCGACAGGTAGACATTCGGGAACGCCCGTAGAAAGGGCACCGCACTCCGCTGCTTGATGTATTGCACATCCACCACGATCAGCGGCAGCTCCGGGTAATCCGTCGCGATACCGGCCAGATCCCCGAACGGTATCTTGCTCTCCGAACACACCACCGGCATCCGGCGATCCATCAGTGCCCCAAACAAGGCCCCGCTGCACCACGCGCCCAAATCCCATCGGTCGTCTGTCGGCCGGATGGTTACCGCGCCCGCACCCTCGGCGATAGCCGTTGCCACCTGTTCATCTTCCGGCGCCATGTCGTACGCGCCGTTCGGCACCACAATCGGACACGGCAGCAGTTTCGCGCGATCCCGGCACGTCGCGTACAACTCACGGTTCGCATCCGGCGCATCCCGCAACAGATCGTCCGGAAACGTCCGTACCAACGCGCGTCCGATGTCCGCGCGTTCCATGTCTCTTAAAAGGTCGTCAACCCCGACCGGCGCCGCCTTCCCCGGCGAAGGTCCGCCGAACCCCGCCTGCACATCGAACAGTGTCACACTCATTGCCACTCCTTACGGCACAAGACCCCCGCGACTCCTCGCCGCGAAACGCGACCGCACAAAGAGTATAGCGTCGAATCTCTACCATACCCAGTGCTAAAGAATCCCAAGTTTCCATCCATGTGCATTCACGACCACAACAGGAGTCCCGAAGCAGCCAAATTCAGCGAGTCGGTTGTAGTCTGTGCGGGCGATGAGGCCGGTTTGTACCCGTCTTCCGCCCTCTCCCAACGGGAGAGGGGTGGGGTGAGGGGTCTTTAATCTTCCTGCATTGTGTCCGATTCCGAAACTGAGGAGCTCTGAGTACCCAGCAGTCAGAGGTTGCCGTCGCAATGGGGGCGATGCTATTCTGCCCACAGGGGAAGCCTTCCTAGCGCGGGCTGCGGTGAGAGAGAACGGACATCGTGTGACAGGATACGTGTGTCCAGTGTGATTCTGGCATACACGACAAGGCTGGCAAGGTTCGCGAATGGCGGCAGGTTGAACGCCGTGATTCGCAGGACATGCTCGGGAGACAAGCGAATGCGGCGTTGGACGGTGCTCGGGGTGCTTGGGACTCTTCTCGTTGTGCTGTGGCCTGCCGCGGTCCACGCGGACGGGCAACTCACCTACCAGTTTGAACGCAAATGGCCGGTGCTGCCGCAGCCGTGGTATTTCGACGATCCACATGACGTGGCTGTGGATGGTTTGGGCAATGTCTACGTTGCGGACACGGACAAGCATCGAATCCAGAAGTTAGACTCTGATGGTACCTTCCTGACTAGGTGGGGGAGCGAAGGCACCGAAGATGGCCAGTTCGACAAACCGGAGGGAATCGCGGTTGGCCCCGATGGCTCGGTGTACGTCGCAGACACCAACAACCACCGCATCCAGAAGTTCGACAGTGATGGCGCGTTGTCAGGCACGTGGGGAAGTCAAGGGGCCGCGGATGGTCAGTTCGCCTGGCCCAGAGCCGTCGCTGTAGACGGGGCGGGGCATATCTACGTCGCGGACACGGACAACCACCGCATCCAGAGGTTCGAATCAGATGGCACTTTCCTGATCGCCTTGGGGAGTGAAGGCACCGGTGACGGTCAGTTCGACTCCCCCCAAGGTGTTGCGGTAGACGTGTCGGGCAATGTGTACGTCGCGGACACGGACAACCACCGCATCCAGA
>JAAEQP010000450.1 GCA_024231375.1 bacterium
AGCACTTTGTCGGACGGGAAATTCCAGCCCGACACGGGTAGCCATTCCATCCACAAGGCGAACACCAGCACCAGAACGGGACCCAGAACAAAGTTGGGGATGCAGATGCCCATCATGGCGAATGACATGGGGGCGTAGTCGGTGAGGCTGTTCGGACGCAAGGCGGCCACGCACCCCGCCGTGAGTCCGATGGCCAGCGCGATGACGAGTGCATACGCGCCGAGTTCGAGCGACACGGGCACACGGAGCACAATCCATTCCGACACGGACCGTTCGGGTTTGCGCAACGAGGGGCCTAGGTCGCCTCGGAACAGATCCTTCATGTAGTCCACATACTGCACGTGAAGTGGCGCGTCGAGGTTGTAGACCTTCTCGATCTGGCGTAGGGCCTCTCTGGACACGGCACGTTCGGAATCGAAGGGGCCGCCGGGCGCCATACGAATAAGGAAGAAGGTCAGGGTGACAATGGCGAACAGCACCGGTACAAATTGGGCCATACGGCGTGTGACAAAACGGATCATGGCGCCGGATTAGCCCTCCCGAGCGGGTTCGAGGTAGAGGTGCTTGAAGTTGATGTAGCCAAGCAGATTCGGTGCAAGCCCCTTGAGTTCGGGCGCTTTCAGGTACACGCGGGTGTAGAAGTAGACGGGAATCAGGGGCGCTTCATTGAGCAGCAGCCGTTCGGCCTTCTGGAACACGGCGCGCCGCGCGTCCGGGTCGATGGTGCGTCGCGCCTCGTCGATGAGTGCATCGTAGGCGGGCGACGACCACCCCGTGCGGTTGTTGCCACCGCCGGTCATGAAACACTCCAGGAAGTTGATGGGGTCCACGAAGTCCGCAATCCACCCCGACCGCGCCATCTGGTAGTCCAGGTTTGTCATGGACGACAGATAGACTTTCCAGTCTTGGTTGAGGAGTTGCACCTCCACACCCAGGGCCTCTTTCCACATCTGCTGGACGGCCTCGGCGATGAGTTTGTGGTTCTCGCTCGTGTTGTACAGCAATTCCACGGGCGGCAGGCTCTGGCCATCGGGGTACCCGGCCTCGGCGAGCAACGCCTGGGCCTGGTCCGGGTCGTAGGGGATGCGGCTGTCGCACGTGTATCCCAACGGGTCGGGCGGCGTGAAACAGAATGCAGGCACGCGTCCCATCTTGACGACCTTGGCGACGAGCCGCTCACGGTCCACGGCCATGGCGAAGGCGCGGCGCACACGGACATCGTCAAAGGGCGGTTTGGTCACATTGAGCCGGTAGAAATAGCTGCCGTAATAGGGGTCGATGTAGACCAACTCGGGGTTGTCTTGCTGGTACCTCTCCACCTTGTTGAGGGGGACGTTCTCCGTGAGGTGCAGTTTTCCTGAGCGGAAACTGCGCTCCTCGGTGAGCGCGTCCTCGATGGGGAAGAACTGGATAGCATCGAGCCGCACGGAGCCCGCGTTCCAATAGTGAGGGTTCTTGGTGACGACGAGGATGCTGTTGGGTTGCCAGCGATCCAGCGCAAACGCGCCGTTACCCACGAAGTTACCGGGCCGCGTCCAGCGCGTGCCGCGTTCGTCCATGGCGCCGTAGGCTTCGACGGTGGCCTTGTGGACGGGGTACCAGCAGTAGTGAATCTGCATGGCCAGGAAGTAGGGCGTCGGATTCTCCAGCGTCACTTCGAGGGTGCGGTCGTCGATCACCTTCACACCCACCTGACCGAAATTGTCCAACGTGCCTTCGTTGAAGGCGCGCGCGTTGCTCAGGCAATGGAGCATATAGGCGTATTCAGCGCCGAGGGATGGCGTGAGAATGCGCTGCCAGGCATAGGTGAAGTCGCGGGCCGTTACCGGATCGCCATTCGACCACTTGGCCGTTTCACGCAGGGTGAACGTGTACACCAACCCGTCGTCGGACACTGTCCACGACTCGGCCACGGCGGGCAGGGGTTCGAGGGTAGCGGGATCGAGATCGACGAGGCCTTCGAACAGAGCCGATGAGATGCGATGCTCAGGCACGCCCGTAACCAGATGCGGGTCCAGAGCCTGGGGTTCCGCGCCATTGCCGATACGCGCCACTGCGCCGTCCAGCGCGCCGCCGCCCGTGCATGCCGTCGCGGCCATCGCCAAAATCGCTGCCGCCAGTCCGTATGCTCCGTGTCGTGTCATGAAGTGGTGTGTCCCCCGGTCATCGCGTGCGTTTCAATGGAATGGCATTATACCGGCGTGCGTCATGGGACGGAAGGGGGAGTGGCGCTGGCCCGCGTGCTAGAATGCGGCGGTCGGAGGATCAACGAAATCGGCTCAACAGGGGGCAGGACAATGGCGCGATATGTGACGGCAATCCTCGTGGCGGCGGCGTGGACGGCCTTGGCGCAGGGAGCGGCGCAGGATGTGGTGACGGTGCGGCCGGAGGATACGGGCGCGGCGCTGGTGAATCCTCAGATGGGGTGGAAGCTGAATTTCTACTCCAACATCCTGACGAACTACGGGTCGAAGCTGGCGCCGTCGGATACCGTGGACGACTTTCCGGGCCTTTCGTGCATCTATCTGAGGTTGCCGTGGTGCTACATCGAACCGCAGGAAGGGCGCTTCGACTGGTCCATCATTGATGCGCCGGCGCAACGGTGGATCGACAAAGGGTTGCAGGTGGCGTTCCGATTCAGCGTGTCGGAATCGTGGATGCGGTACGCCACACCGAAGTGGGTGGAGGACGCAGGCGCGAAGGGGTACAACTTCACGTACGGCAAGGGCGTTATCGACGACGGCGTGTTCTGGGAACCGGATTACGCGGACCCGGTGTTCCTTGAGAAGCACGACAACTTCCTGGCAGCAGCCGCGGCGCGGTACGACGGCAACCCGAACGTGGCCTTCATCGACGTGGGTTCCTTCGGGGTGTGGGGTGAAGGGCACACTTTCGCCAGTACGCAGAAGAAGTACCCGCCCGAGGTGGTGAAGCTGCACATCGACCTCTACGACAAGCATTTCAAGAAGACGTTGCTGGCGGCGAACGACGATTTCAGTTTCCAGGGCGACGGTATCATGGAGTACGCTTTCGACAAGGGAATGACGCTCCGGGACGACAGCATCCTGGTGCAACCGCCGCCCAGGTCGTATTACCACGCGGACATGGCACAGCAGGTGTGGCCGCGGTTGCCGGTCATCCTGGAGCATGAGCACTATCACGGATCCTTGGGCAGAGGCGCCTGGGACCGCTCGATCTTCATGCGCGCTATTGAGGAATACCACGCGAGCTACATGTGCATTCACTGGTTTCCGAAGGAGTTTCTTGAGAAAGAACGCGAATTGATCGACCAGGTGAACCTCCGGATGGGGTACCGCATCCAGGCGCGGGAGGTGTCGTGGCCGGCACAGACGAACCGTGGCGGGACCGTGACGTTCACCAGCACATGGGCCAATGCGGGCGTCGCGCCGTGTTACCCGGGCGGGTTCCCGGCGTTTACGTTGAAGGACACAAGAGGCGGGATCGTGGCGGTGTTTGTGGATGAAGGGTTCGACGTGCGCGGCCTTGAGGTCGGTCCGCCCAGCGAGGCGCCTACAGCCAAGGCGGAGTTTGCGCACGGGTTTGCCACCAACATGCCCGCGGGCACGTTCGACGTGTTTGTGTCGGTGGGCCTGCGCGACGGCACGCCGGTGATTGCCTTGCCTCACGCAGGGGGCGATGGACACCGACGGTACAAACTGGGGGCAATGGCGGTGAGTGCCGAATAGGAACGTGCCCTATGCGGCGGCCGTGAGCCGATCAATGAGGAGTTCCGCGGTAGATGCCAGTGCGCGGCGTTCGACGACGGCGTCCACCAATCCCAGCGAAAGCGCTTCGTCGGCGAGCACGGATCGTCCGGTGAGGATCATCTCCATCGCCTTGCCACGGCCAATGAGGCGGGGGAGACGCACGGTGCCGCCACACCCGGGCATGAGGCCAAACTGCACTTCCGGCAGGCCCAGCAGAGCGTTTCGCGCGGCGATGCGGTAGTTGCAGGCGAGGGCCAGTTCCAACCCGCTGCCGAGGCAGCACCCCCCAACGGTGGCGACCACCGGATACGGCAGACACGCCAAGGCGTCGAAGCTGGCGATATTGTCGTCCAGGAACGCGGTCCGCGCGCCCTCTTCGTTGGCGGTCACTTGGGTCTTCAACTCGGCCACGTTGGCGCCTGACGAAAAATGGCGACCCTGGCCCGACACGATGAGCCCGCGCACGCGCAGGCCAGGCAGTACCGATGCGCGGAACCGCGCAAAACACTGGAAGAACGCGCCGTCCATCTCGTTCCGGGGAGGACGGCACAGCATGAGACGCGCGATACCGTTGGATTCGTAGAGCTGGATGGGATCGTTGGTCATGGCGTATCCGGCTGGAATCCTTCCCGCGCCACTTCCATGAACAGGGCCGTCTCGCGTTGAAGCGCTTCCTCGCGCGGCATACGGTCCGCGTTGTGAATGGATTCCATGACGGCACGCACCAGCGAGGGCGGCCGGTTGTCGACCAGCGCGTCGATGAATCGTTCCACTTCGGTGTCGAGGTCCTTGGTGGCGACCACGCGATCCACAAGGCCAAGGCCGAGCGCTTCTTCCGCGCCGAATTCGCGGCCCGACAACACCAGACTCATGACGCCCGCCCGTGGAATCGTGTCCTGGGCAAGCAGGGTGCCGCCGAACCCGGGCATGGCGCCGTGGCCGGTTTCGGGAAGCCCGATCAACGCATGGGCCGACGCCACGCGGAAGTGGCATGCCAGGGCCAGTTCGAGTCCCGCCCCGAGGCAACTGCCACGTACGGCGGCGATCACGGGCACCGTGGCGTATCGGAACAGGTCGAGAAGGCGTTTGCCCTCGTCGAGCGCGGCGTGGATCGCATCGGGATCGGCGAGTTGATCGCCGAGGCATTCAAGGTCGGCTCCGGCGCAGAAGTGCCGGCCCGCGCCGCGCACCACCACGGCCCGCAGACTGGGATCGTCGAGAAATGCCTTCATCTGGGCCCGGCCGGCAAACACGGGATGCGTCAGCGTATTGTGGGGCGGGTTGGACAGGGTGATCCGTCCGATTCCGTCCTCGACGTTGTAGAGCACTTCCATGTCGGTCCGAGTCGCTCCCCGTTAAAGCCTGCGGCCGCGCCAGTTGCTGGTGACGTTGCACTCCAGTCAACTTCGCACCAAGTAGACGAGAAATGTAGCGGATTGACGGTAGGGTTTTCCAGGCGACCGTGCAAGACCGCGGACCCTTGGCCCCGAGACATCCATGCCACACGCCGGGCATTCTTTGCGACCGGGCTGAATTCTGGTAGAGTGGCTTGGCACCAAAGCGTAGGGAAAGCCAATGAAACAAACACGCAAGACGCTCATCTCACTACGGGTCAAGCTGGCAGTCTTCCTGCTGGTGGCGCTTGCGGCCTACGCGGTCGTAGTCCGCTACTGCCTGCAAGAGGTCGCCATTGTTCCCAGCTTCGAGTCTCTGGAGAGGGAGAATGCCGCCCAGGACATCCGGCGCTGTTTGGGCGCGCTGAAGCAGGAAGTTCGTCATCTAGATATCATCGCCGACGACTGGGCCGCCTGGGACGACACGTACATCTATATGGAGGACCGCAACGGCACGTATATCGAGTCGAACATGACACCCGACACGTTCATCGATACGCGCTTCAACCTCATCGCCCTGTTCGAC
>JAAEQP010000451.1 GCA_024231375.1 bacterium
GCGCCCTTTTTCGTCATGCGCAGCGGTAGCATCGCATCCGGCCCATGGGTCCTATGAGTCCCATAGGTCCCATACGACCCATTCTTGCGCGGCGACATGCACCTGCGGTCAACCCTTGATCAGCGAGAAGTCCCCCACTCGCGCGGCTTCGAGCACCGGTCCCATCAAGTCGTCAACCGTCTCGGCGGTGAGCGGGACAGGCATGTTCCGAAGCTTGGACGCGAGGGCAGGGTTCTTGGCCGCAGCCAGGGCACGCTCAATGTGGGCGTCGGTGAAGCCCTCCACCTCCCCCAGTGTAGTCGGGAAACCGATCTCGCTGGACATCGCAACCATCGCATCGGCAACGGCCAGTCCGAGGTCGTGTCCGTGCAGCCGGTCAAGGTCCGCGGACGTGTAGCCATGATGTCTGTAAATCGCACCGACAGCCCGTAGCTTGTCCTCGATAGCAGGCGCGAAGAATACCGTGTAGTACGGATTCATGAGCGCGCAGGCGCGTCCGTGAGGCAACACGTCGACGAGACTGAAGCTGGTGAGGTGTCCGCCGTTTGTGCCACCAATCATGATGGCGTATCCGCCCAGGTCCGTGCCGAGACCGAGTCCTTCGCGGGCTTGGAGGTCGGTCAGGTCGTTGCAGGCGGGCTTCAGATGACTCACGATGAGGTCGATTCCGAGGAGCGAGACGGGTTGGACCTCGTCCAATGCGTCACCTGACGCGCCGTAGAGGACTTCGAGACAATGGGCTACGCCGTCGAGCGCGCCGTCCATGGTGAACGACTTGGACATGCTGGTCGTCATGGCGTAATCGAACAGGCACTTCGGAGGCACTACGGCATCGTCGATGACCAGGTACTTCTGTGAGGCGTCTACGTCCGTGACGTTGGCATACTTGGTCAGATGGGCGGCGGACCCGGATGCCAATTGCACCGCCACGATAGGCGGAATCGTGCGGCCGGTTTCGGCGAGAAGTCTGGACACCTGCCCCATGCC
>JAAEQP010000452.1 GCA_024231375.1 bacterium
CACGCGCCCGTCTTCTTCATAGACCCAGATATCGGATGCGAAGAAGTACGGCCGCATCTTCTCGTCGTCCGCGAGCGGAGCGATCACAGAGGCATCCACGATGCCCGCCATTTCGTCCGGTTTGGACAAGTCGTAGACGGTGCAGACATCTCCCCAATCGCTGTCGGCGTATGGTCGAATCATGGATGCGCCCCTAGGACCTTCGCCCAATGGTCCTCGTCCAAAACATTCAGATTGCATCCGGCAACGTCGCCGATGACCGTGTGAATGTGCAACTCTTCCCCGTTCCACGTGTACGCCACGAGCTTGGCCCGCTCGTCGAACAGGAACTGGACATTGCCGTAGAAGTCGGGGATTTCGGCGATTGAGGCGTCCGCTGGATCCCAACCTTCCTCCGTAGGTTCGGTGTCGTGCATCGAGCCCCGGGACACGTAGCCAATGGTGCAGCCTCGGTAATCGAGGGTCAGGTCGAGAGGGCGCTTGAAGTGGGATTCTACGTCTTCAATCGTCATGCCGAACGCAAGCGAGTCGTATCGCCGGAAGAACACGATTCCTGGCCGGTAGTGTAGGGCAACCAACACGACGGCGATGACGGCGGCTACTTGGACCAAACTGACCGCGTGTCTTCTGACCATGCGCCCAGCCTACACTCTGCTGCGAGGGTATTCCAGATGTGCCGACCCCACGGCCTCGCGGGCGTGTCATCTGAAACGGAGGCAGACAGTGTCACGCGATCTGTTCGACTCTGCACTTCCGACACAGAGGGTAGCTTTCCAGGAACCCCGATATCTTGGACTTCATCTCCCCAAACGAATCTCCATACATGTAGAACGCTGTCTCGGCGGCGCCTTCAAAGTAGCTGAGAATGCGGCCGCTGTCTGCAAGAAGCCGATCAAACTCAGCGATGACATGATTCACATCGCTTTCCGCGTAGACCTCTGGTGGCAGATCTGTGCCATTCAGGTACACGGCCATACCCTCATCCTTGCCGAAGGCGATCTCAGCGCCCTGCCCTTCGATCTTCAGCTTCGATCCTCTCGGAGCGCCAAGGCCTTCGAGGATAGCGATGACCTGTGCTATGGGTTCCTCGCTCGCCTCACGCAGCAAGATCTCGATGTCGCAGTACTCAATCTCGCCACTCTCGAGCAGCATTATTGCGCCACCCCCGCTGATCTTGCCGATGGATAGCTTCTGAAGCGCTTCATCCAAGGGGTCATCGAAGAATGTCGCAAGATGCGCTGCATGAAGCCTCGCGTTGAGCTGGGCAACGATGAGCAGATCCGATGTTGTCGATTCTTGTTGCTTCCTCCTGAAGAGACTGCCAAACATGACGTACTCCCGATGGCTTCTGACAACTGTGCGCCTACGATTCACAACGCAGCCTGAGCAGGGCCGCTTTCCCCTTGGCTAGTTTACCATTGCTCCGTTGGCACGGCAAATCCGCCCATTGACGCCTCCCGGAACCCGTGCTACACTCATCCCAAGGTGTTTGAAGGACGCCTCCCTGGTCTGAGGAAAGGGCTGAGCCCACCTCCATGCAAGATTTCGGTTGAACCTTCTTTTCAGCCTGGCATTTCAGACCACGGGCGAACGCGAAAGGAAGGTTGTCATGACACAACACCTGCCAGAACGACCCAGTCTCGAACACCTCAAGAAGCAAGCCAAGGATCTGCGCCGTGCCCACGGCCAAGGCGACGCGTCGGCGTGCGGCGTGTTGCGCCATCTGCGTCAGTTCGACGGGATGGCCGACGCCGACATCCTCGCGGGGGACCTGTCCCTCACCGACGCCCAGTACGCGCTGGCTATGGAGTGCGGATTCTCAAGCTGGAACGCGCTGAAGGAACACGTGCTGACTGCGGCGCCTGACCAGCCGGGCGCGCGCGTCCGCCGCGCCAATGGCCGCGCGTGGATCGAGGGGATTCCCAAGCTCGCGTGGGGCCGGTCGGGGGATTGCACGTTCGCGGGGGCGTTGGAAGCCGCCTTGTCGGTGACGAAGCACCCTTACAGCTACGTCGATATCATGGGATGTACGGGGTTGTCGTTCCGGTTCCGCTGGTACCAGCGCACGGACGCGGTCGAATGGTGTCCGTCGAGCGCGGTGGGCGAATTCGAGGACGAGATCGAGGCCGCTGCGAAGGCCACGGGGTGGCGGCTCCGCGTGGAACACCGGATGGGGCCCAAGGAACACGACCCGCACATGGAGAACTATGCCGGGGAGATTCGGACGGCCATCGACGCTGGCTACCCGGTCCTTGGCTACACGGAAGACCTGAACATGGCCGTCGCCTACGGGTACGAGGAACGCGACGGGCAACTTCACTTCCTCTGGAACAGCTATATGAAGCAGGACGAGTACATCCTGCCCGACACCAAGACAGGCCCCATGCTCGTGTTCCTGGACGATCGCGAGACGCCGATGGACCGCCGCGACGCGCTCAGGATGGCCTTGACCACGCGGGCATGGCGGCGCGACTCGCTCGATGCCACGACGCCCGAGAAGACGGCCAGCTACCTGTACGGCGAACAGGCCTTGCGCGCCTGGCGCGACGACCTCGCCCAAGTAGATCGGTTCTCTGTCGAGGAGCGGAAGAGCCTGTTCTTCGTGAGTTGGTATTGCTTTGCGTCGCTGGCCGACGCACGCCGGACTGCCGCGCCCTTCCTAAACGACCACGCCCGCGACTTCGACGGCGACGTGGCCAGCGCCCTCGGGCAGGCCGCCACGCTCTACGGTGAAGAAGCGGCCGCCCTGGGTGCTGTGTTCGGCGCGGGCGACGCCTTCCTTGGTCCGTGGACCGGCAAGAGCCTCGACGAATGGACCCCCGAAGTCCGCGAACGCGAGGTGGCCGTGATCGAGGACATCCTGCAGCGCGAAGCCAGAGCCATCGACGCGGTCGACCAGGCCGTTGCGGCCTTGGAGGCTGAGGCGAACGCGGTCTAGGGTTTTCGGCACGTGCTTTCTCTTGCCACGGGGCCCACGGCGCGGCTCCGTGGCATTTCCTGGCTCCCAAACTCTATATTGCAAAGTCCATGAAAATGCGGTATACTTCTATTCGAGAAGCGGAAGAACGAGGAGGGTCGTGCCATGGAATCGCCAATACCCGCCACTTTGTCCACCGGGCTTCATTGCGCCTGCATTATGGACGGATGCACGCGGTGGGCCGAGTCCCGCGGCATGTCCGCTGTCGATGGCTATGTCGAAGGCGCGCGGGCCGTGGGCCGTGCCGCACGCGCCGCCAGACGGCTTGGTCTCTCATCGCTCACTCTCGCGCCAGCCGGACGCGTCGCAGCATCGTACGCCTCGGAAGGGATGCGTGCGATGGTGGGGGAGTTTCTGGAACAGGAGGCCGACCGCTGCGCGCGCGATGGCATCCGTATCGTGTTCACCGCGTCCCATGGCACTCTGACCGGCGGGTTGGGCGCCTTGGCGTTGGAGGCGGAGCGTGCGACGGCCCAATGCCACGCCCTGCAGCTACGCATCGACACGGGCGACTCGGCCCGCGAGACCATTCTCCATGCGGCGTTGCGGGTGCGTGACGCGTCCGAACTCGCCCGGCGCCGGTTTGCGGCCGCGGTGACGGGTCAACCTCGGGCGTTACCCCCGGCCGGCGACATGGACATCCTGGTGCGTACAGGTGGGGTGCATCGTCTCGATGACCGGTTGTTGTGGGAAAGCGCACACGCGGAGATTGTGTTCACGGACACCTTGTGGCCGGACTTCGGCGAGGATGATTTGGAGTGCGCGGTACTGCAATGGAACGAAGACAGGCCACGACATCCCCTTCACGAGCAGGCACCCGTGGCCGTTATGCCGATTGCGCGGGTTGCCAGCGGCGGCTACCGCGAGCGATGGTTGCGATAGGGGATCAGCGCCCTTCCCAGACTAAGCAAAAGGGGGACTGTACCAAGCGGAGTCCGCCCCAGGCGGACGGAGACGGGACTGTCCCCCTTCTTGCGGCGCGTAGTACGGACGCGACAGCCTACCGCTCTTCCCACCCTCGGCGATCCAGGTAACCCTCTGCCTCGTCGAGGTCGCACAGGCTGTGGATCAACGGATACGGGTGCTCGCCAGTCGCGCGGAACCGGTCCGCGTTGCGCCGGTGAAAGCCGCCCTGGCGGTCCATGTACTGTCCCCACGCGCCGCTTGATCCGTTGTACGGAATTGGTCGGTGCAGGTTGTCGCCCCACACAGGCGGGAACAGCATTCGAAACGGCGGCAGGTGGTTCATCCAACTTCCGCAGAACAGCGTCGTCCGTTCGCGATGCAGTTGGCGACCGTGGCGGATGATGCGGAGCAGGTCGGCGGCGTATTCGTCGAAATGGTCGAAGGGCGAATCCGGCCGGTACACGTTGGTGATGTGTACGCTGAATTCGTTGTTGGGCCGGAGCGTGTAGGTCCAGCATCCGAAAGGCCTGTCCTCGCCCTTGCGCGGCGGACGCGACTCCTTCTCGATACACGGCTCCACGTCGGGCCACAGGTAGTCCAGGGAGGCCTGTTCGAGGGTTTCGGATGTGGTGTCGTCGGCATGCTGCGCAAATAGGTCGAGCAGCGCGCACTTCATGCGGTCCCACTCGGGCGACGCAAACCCTTCGTGCCCAGGCCCCGTATCGCCGTCGTAGTGGCGCGTCTTGCGCCAAATATCGACGTATTCCTCGAGCACCTTGGCCGCCGGGATGCGGCCGTCCGCGCGGCGGTTGAGGTTCCACGCGTGCCAGATTTTCAGCGGGATGACCCCGCGCACGTAGTCGACATAGGCTTCCGCATGCGCGTCCACGTCGTACTACTCCCCCGCATCGCGCTTTGGCGGCAGGTCCTTTTCCGGCACGCCTTCGACGCCGCCCTCTTCGAGGCGGCGCATGTTCCACAGCTTGGCGTACTTCGTGAACACGCTGAACGCCGCCAGCCCGCACAGGACCGCCCCGTGGAATCCGTCCTGGAAGCCCCGGCGAATCAGGTACATCTTGATGAATCGAAGCGGAGGCCGCAGCACCACGTCGCTCCACCGGGCGCGTTTGCCGCGCCGGTGCATGTCGCGCGCGGACCAGGTGGTGAACCGTTGGAACGTGCGGAAGAATTCGTCGAAGTTGCGTTTATCGTCGTGGTACATCACCTCGTCGATGCGGTCCATCGTGCCGTCCACGTCGATGGTGGAATGGACCCACTGTTCGCGGTATTGGCCCTTCTTCGTGCGGAACAGCCGGACGTTGTAGTCGCGGTCCCATCCGCAGTGATGAATGAGCTTGCCGAAGAAGTACGACAACCGCTTCACGCTGTACCCATCCGCGCTGTCCGGCGACGCGATGATGGCGCGGATGCGGCCGGCAAGTTCCGGCGACACCCATTCGTCCGCATCCAGGACAAACGTCCATTCCGTTTCGACCTGGGGGATGGCCCAATTACACTGGTCGGCCTTGTTCTTGTACTCGTGCTTCACCACGTGATCCGAATAACGCCGCGCCACCTCATCCGACCCGTCGCTGGTGTTGGGGTCCACGATGCAGAATACGTCGTCCGCCCACTGCACACTTTCCAGGCATCGCGCCAGCCGGTCTCCCGCGTTCGGAATCAATGTCAAAACGGTTACTGTGCTCAAAATGGAATCGAATGCCTCCCAATCGAGATGCTATCATTCATGCGAACCGGATGCGGTTCCGGGACGCCCCGCCTGCAAGTATACAAGAAGGGCTGGGCTGTCCCAAGCCGGAAATGGGGACTGTACCAAGCAAGCGAGTCCCCGAGCGAGACGGGACTGTCCCCATTTCCGATGGTGAAGTGGAACCGCCCGCGGCGGGCACAAGACCCCTCACCCTGCCCTCTCCCGTTGGGAGAGGGCAAGGCCGAGATGCTCTCCGCGGGCATGCATGAACGGTTGGGGTTGTCCTCAGCAGAAGTGGGGACGGCGGCAGGCGAGTCCTCTTCCGCCCTCTCCCACTGGGAG
>JAAEQP010000453.1 GCA_024231375.1 bacterium
CCATCCGCCCCCGTGCATGACGTAGATGCAGATGGGCTGCTCCTGGTCGACGCCGTTGTCGATGCCTTTCAAGTAGTGGTCGAAGAAGCGTAGATGCTCACCGAAGAACCGCGCTTCGGTCTGGGACGTATCTTCGCCGAAGTACTTCCAGAAGGGACCTTCCGGGGGTTCGTGGTAGGAGGGGCAGATGAGGAGCTTGGAAGGATTCGAGTCCGCCATGGTGCAGTAGAGCTCGAAGCTTCCGCGGGTGAACCCGTCGAACCAGCCGCCGATGTGATAGATGGGAATTCCGGACTTCATAATGCCGGGCACGTGGGCGCTGGGGCTCAGTTCGTACATGGTGTTGTCGAGAGGGATGGGCCCGTCGATGAAGCGGCAGTCGGGTTTGGAGGCCCATTCGTGGTAGTCGTAGTTCTTCTCGTGCTCGGCGGTGGCCTTGTAGTAGAGGTGCTCGCGTTCCGAGTTGTCGCGGTAGGTGGGCGGAAAGCCATCGTCGAGGAACGTCCCGTTTCCGTTGACATCCACGGGGATCTCGTCGAGCCATTCACCATCGCCGTCCTCGTCGACGGCGGGTTTTGTGGGCCGGGCACCATGGTCGGGGAGGTAGCAGTTGCGGGTGATGAGCCTCATCC
>JAAEQP010000454.1 GCA_024231375.1 bacterium
CTTCTTGTCGCAGACCACCTTGATCTCGACGCCGTCGAGTTCACGCAAGCCCCGCGCGTGGTAATGGGCGATATACCCGGCCCCGATCAGCGCCACTCCAACCTGTTTCACCTGCCACCTCCCATTCACTTCAACTCGTCGGCGTTCTCGTAGATCTTCCGAATCGCTTCCAGCATTAGGTCCATGTCCGCCTGCGTGCCCATCAGGACGTTGTGGTGGAGACAGACCGACTCTTGCTTGTATATCCGTGTGGAGATGGGCAGGTCGAACCGCTGCGGATCGATTCGTTCGAAGTACGTGTTGGTCAGCTTGTGGCGCCAGGGTTTGGTCGGTGGTGTGTACAAGGGACACGCGTTCAGCGGTTCGTAGCTGCCCTCTACGCCGCAGCCTAACTCGGCTGCCAGGGCCTCTCGGAACGCCTCGACGGGCAGTCCCTTGAATTCGTCCTGCTGGTAGCGGAAGGCGAAGTTGAAATAGGCCTCGGCGGTTTCGCGCTCGTCGCGTCGCATGGGCAGGACGCCGGGGATCTCGACAAGTTGTGCGTTGA
>JAAEQP010000455.1 GCA_024231375.1 bacterium
GATCGTGGCGTGGATCTCGTGCCACGACCGGTCGCAGTGATTACTGACGACGATCTTCTTGAGATTGGACGGGTCCATCTCGATGGGCACGGTGATCTGGAGCGAAAACACATCCGAATCGTCAAAGTTGTAGTGGACCTCTCTCGCCTCGCGGAGCAAGCCTTCCCTACGCTCCACGAGCGTGGCATCTCCGTCGACCACATTCCAAGGGTATTCCTTGTCCGCCGTTGGATACTCCACGGAGATCACGTCCCATCCGTGGAAGACCACGTCCGACACGGCCACGCGGCGGTAGACCGTCTCGAACACGTACCGGACAAGTTCTTCCCCAACACCCTTCGCGAACCACGCCGTCACCTCGGCTTCCTGCTTCGTGAACAACTCGTCCGGCGCACGGCGAATCAGCCGGTAGAACACGCCATCCGCGATGTCGCGTTCCTCGAGATAGGGGTGGTAGAACTCGGGGAGACGGTCGCTCATGGCGAGCGCTTCACGTCCGATGGCCGCCATGATGGGCTCGCGCACGCGATTCCAGTCCTCTGACTTCACGCCGACGGGTTTGGCAGTGTGTTCGTTCTGGCGGATCTTGATGTACGGCGACTCGACCACACCCTCAGGAATCTGGGGCACCCACTTGGGCGGGTAGATTTCGTCCGGCACCTTGCAGCTTGTGCTGAACAGCCAGATGAAGGGGATCGAGAAGAGGAACGATCCCGCCACCAGCACTCCGTGGAGAAACACCGAGCGGAATCGCCGTTCCGATTTCGTAATATGCCGCATGCTTCCGTTCCGGTTGGGGGTCAACGCCCCGCAAACGCTACTTTTCGGTTTCGTAATGGACCCAGCGCTTCGATAGATACAACTGCAGCGCCGTCAGACTCAGAATAATCGCGAACAGCACCCAGGCCATGGCGGACGCGTATCCCATCCGCATGTACCTGAACGCGTTGTTGAACAGTGAATACGCATAGAACAGGGTCGAATCCACGGGGCCGCCCTGTGTCATGATGTACGCTTGCGTGAAGATCTGGAACATGCCGATCAACCCCATGATCAGGTTGAACAGAATGTAGGGGCTAATCATGGGCACGGTCACATTCCAGAAGCGCCGCACCGGACCCGCGCCGTCGATCTCGGCAGCCTCGTAGAGGTGTTTCGGGATGCCCTTGAGACCCGCGAGCCAGACAATCATTCCCCCGCCGGCGCCCCACAACAACATGATGACGATGGCTGGTTTGGCGAGGAGAGGATTGCCGAGCCATGCCAGATTCTCAAGATTGAACACGCCCATGATGGCCCCTGCCAAGTCCGTCTGCTCAAGGATCGTGTTGAGGATCCCTTCCTCCGGGTTGAACATCCACTTCCACAGAATGGCGGCGGCTACCGCCGGCATGATGGCGGGCAGGTAGAAGAAGGTCCGGTATACGGCCATGCCTTTGATTTCGTAGTTGAGGAGCATGGCGATGCCAAGCCCCAACCCGATGCTAAGGGGAATGGATATCACCATGAAGACCGTGTTCCACAGAGATTTGTAGAACAGCGGGTCGCCGGTGAACATCTCGGCGTAGTTCTTCAATCCGACGAATTGAGGCGGGTCCAAGACGTCGTACTGGCAGAAGCTCATGAACAGCGAAAACAGAATCGGCCCGCCGCCGAACAGCGCAAACCCCAAGAACCACGGCGAAGCGAACAGATACCCCGCGTAGAACTCCTTCCGGAAATAGCCGCTGGCCTGCATCTTGCGCCCAAACCACCAGTAGGCAAACGCCAGCACACAGAAGAGCAGGACCGCGTAGGTGATGACGACGGGGCGCCAACTGAGCGTTGGATACTGTACGGGGCTGTACACCCGCTTCACCTCGCGCTGGACGTATTCCGTGCCGCGATCCAGCGCAATCTGGGCGTTGCGCCGAATATCGTTCTTGTCGAAGGAATGATTAATGCCGCGCTCCATGGCACGGACCTGCTCGTTCCACAGCTTCTGACCGACCGGGGTAACGGGCCGGTACTTCGAAAAGGGCATGGCTTCGACGAACGTGCGCTTGGCATTCTTGAACCGCTGGTCTATGGTCGGGTCGTTGTAGAAGTAGGTGTCGAGCTGCCACTCGGTCATGTCCTTGCGGGCATGGATGAGAGGGATCCATACGTTGCCCTGGGCGCGTTCGTTCTGTATGCCCGCTTCGGCCTTGATGCGCACCGATCGTTTCGACACCATGTACTTGATGAATTCCCACGCCTCGCGCGGATGCTCCGATCCCTTGGGAATGACCAGCGCCCATCCGCCGCACCAGCCGAGCCGCTGCTTGCCTTCGGGCGCCGGCGCCAGGCACACATCGAAATTCATGTCGCGCTTCAGCTTGGCGATCTGGAGGAGATACCCGTCGCCGTCGATACGCATGGCGATCTTGTCGGCGAGGAACGGGTCGAGGTCGCCGCCTTCCTGGCTGATCTGGAACGCGCTCACGGCCTCGAATCCGCCCATCAGGTCGTACAACTCCGTCATGTACACGAGGGCTTCCACGATCTCAGGGGCGTTGAGCGTACACGTCATTCCGTCGTCGCTCATAAACTTGCCGCCATTGAGCCAGCCGTAGATGTAGAGCCAGGAATTGCCGTAGTTGGGGATGAATCCCACTTTGACCAAGCGGCCGTCTTCGTTGTACTCCGTCAGAATCTTGGTGGCCCGTTTCAGTTGTTCCCAGGTACGCGGCGGACCCACTTTGGTGGGATCGTCAGGGTCCACGCATCCGGCGGCAATCAGTTCTTCGGCGTGACGCTCGAAGAGGTCCAGGTTGTAGTACATGGCGCGGTTGTCGGTCACCGTGGGGATGGCATAGGCCTTGCCGTCGTACCGCGCCTCCTGCCAGCAGGGCTCGTAGAACGTCTCGCCGTGGAGCGTGAAGGGGTCGTCGGGCCGTTCGGCCAGATCCTCGTCGAGGAAGGGCTGTAGGCATTGAAAGGCGCCCCGGGCCGCCCATTCGCCCACGGCGAAGCGGTCGAAGAACACCACGTCCGGAGGATCGCCGCCGGCAATGCCGCAGAGCAACCGTTGCGGATCGTCGGTCTTGTTGACCGACGCGCTCTGACCCATGATGACCTTGATGGCGGGTTTGCCGTCGCTGCCGTCGTGAAGCGACTCGAAATCCTGGATCATGTCCAGGGAGTAGACGTCGGTTTCCTCTCCCCAGTAGTAGATGGTGACCGTGTCGGAAGCGCCGAAGGCGGCCGTGCAGATCCCCGTCAGCGCGAGGAGCAAACCGGTGGCCCTTCGACCGCGATACTGCGCAATGCGTGAGATCCCCACCGCCAACTGTCCTCCTTGATGCCTCCGGGGTTCCGACCGGGCGTCTCGACATCCGCACGCGTCGGCCGCGGCTTGACACTCTCGTCCCGATGCCGCTGTGGATACGGTCGTACGGGTCCAGAAGCCACCACGTACTTTACCCAATCGGCGTGCGTGAAGTACAATCACCACCCGCAGTTCGGGTCACTAAGATGCTCTCGCGCGTGTTACTCAATTGCATCCCTCAAGAATGCATGGTACGATTCCGGTATATTATGGTTTTGAGTGCAGGGGTATGCGGCTCCGTGGCCGTTCGCGGTAGGGTGCGCACCAGGATTCCC
>JAAEQP010000456.1 GCA_024231375.1 bacterium
AGCGTTTCGCGAGACGATCCCGACCGTGGAAAACCTCGCCGCTTTCGCCTGGAACCGCCTGGTCGGCAAGCTCGACGGCGTCCGCCTTCACAGTGTCACCATCTGGGAATCCGACCGCACCTATTGCACTTACCAGGGCTGATCGCGCCGCTCTGGAGACGCGTTGCCGGCGCCGATAGCGACCGCCGGCGCGACTGGAACTCGACGAATCACGAGCACGCCCGGAGCTTGGTACTGTTGCGTTGTTGGCGATAGGGCCCTGATGGTTCTGCGAGACAGCTGACATAACTCGAATTAGGGGAGTTGGTCATGCAACTAGTGTGGATATTGAGTCTGCTCGTTAGTGTCGCCTCGGGCAATGGGGTGGCGGATGAGCCGTTCGTGCAGGAGTGGCACGCGTCCTACACTGTCGGCCGGGCGGCCGGCTGTGATGACGTGCGGTCGGTAGCGGTTGATGGTGGCGGGGCGGTGTGGGCCGCGACCGGGGCGGGGGTGTATCGGCTGGAGAAGGGCCAGACGCAGTGGGAAGGGCTCTTGGCCGAGGCGGACGCCGGTCCGACGTATGACGTTGTTGTCGATCGGGCCGGGACGGTGTGGGTCGGCGCCTGGAATGGGCTGTACCGCTCGACGCCGGGTGGCTTGAAAAGAATCGACGAGATCGACTGTCCGATTGCGGCGCTGTGTGCTACCGAGAACGAGGTCCTGGGCCTGGGCGACGGTGGCATTTGGCATGTCACTCGGGGCAAGAATACTTTCGAGAAGCTCCCTTATTCCAAGCAGTTCCGTGCCGTGCTTCCCGATGGGACAGGTGGGCTCTGGATCGCCACCGGGATGGGACTGTACCATCAAACGGACGCGGGATTCCGTCTCTACCAATCGCAGTCCGAGGTCGTCGGTCCGGAGGTCCGCGATATCGCCTACGCCTCTGACGGCAATCTTTGGGCCGGCGGTTTTGGCGGTGTCACCGTCTACACCAACGGCAATCGAACCGGAAGGTTCACGCCCGCCGAAGGACTGCCCAGTCTCGACGTGCGGTGTATCACGCCTGGGCCCGAGGGTGCCATGTGGGTGGGTATGGATCTCGGGGTCGCCCGCTACGATGGTCAGCGGTGGTCGCTACGCCACAGCAAACGCTGGCTGGCCGACGACGATGTCCGTGATATCGCGTTCGACGGCGCAGGGACGGCCTGGATCGCCACCGGTGCCGGCGTCAGTGCGATCAAACGCCGCACGATGACCCTGGCCCAGAAAGCGGACCATTTTCTCGAGATCTGTTTGGCCCGCCACGTGCGCGCGCCCGGGCTGGTGGAGAAATGCAGGCTGGAGGTGCCCGGTGATACGAGCACCCCGAAGCCGCGCGACGACGACAACGATGGCCAATACACGGCAATGTACCTGGCGATGGAGAGTTTCCGCTACGCCGCGAGCAAGGATCCCCAGGCGAAGGCCAATGCGAAGAAGGCGTTCGAGGCGCTGCGCTTTCTGCAGACCGTTACCGAGACGCCCGGTTTCGTGGCCCGCACGGTCATTCCGAGCTCGTGGACGCGCATGGCCGATCCGAACCGCAAAATCTCCGACCGTCAGTGGGCCGAGATGGTAGTGGGGAACCCGCGCGAGAGGCGCATCGAGACGCGCTGGCATCCTTCCCGCGATGGCAAATGGCTCTGGAA
>JAAEQP010000457.1 GCA_024231375.1 bacterium
AGATAGCCGCGCGCCACGCCGTCGCCCCCGATGTACAATTCCCCGGCCACGCCGACTGGAACAGGCTTCAGTCGCTCATCGAGAACATAGGTGGTGGTATTCGCGATTGGTGCTCCGATAGGGATACCGCTTGCATCCTCGGCGACCTCGTGGATGGCGTACCACGTGGCAAACGTCGTCGTCTCTGTGGGACCATAGACGTTCAGGAGCCGTTCGGGCTTGCCGACATCCAGCACCCTTTTTGCCCACTGCGGATCAGCCGCTTCACCGCCGAACATCACGTGCTTCAGCGTTCGGAACGCCTCGGGAACCTGGCGCACGGTTTCATTGAACAAGGCCGTGGTCACGAACATCGTCGTGATGGAATGGTCCTCGAGAAACCGAGCAAACGCCGCCGGGGACAAGGTCACGTCGCGCGGAACAAGTACGACTTTGCCGCCGTTCAGCAGCGGACCCCACAGTTCGAACGTCGCGGCGTCGAACGAGATCGTCGCGAGTTGCGGGACCACAGTTTCCGAGTTCAGCTCTACGTAGTTCGTGTTCTTGACCAGCCTTGTGACGTTCCGGTGCGTCACGCACACGCCCTTGGGCGTCCCTGTCGAGCCGGACGTGTACATCACATAGGCCAGGCTTTCCGCTGTTGCTTCGTGAGCCGCGTCTTCTGTGGATTCCCGCGCAATCTCTGCCCAGCCTGCGTCGAGACATACGGTCTTTGCGTCGTGGTGCGGCAGGTTGTCCGCCAGATGCTGCTGCATCAGGAGCACCGGAACTCTTGCGTCCTCCAGCATGTAGCGCAGGCGGGGTTTCGGGTAATCCGCATCCAGCGGCAGGTACGCGCCCCCTGCTTTCAGGATACCGAGCGTCGCGACGACCATCTCCAGACTTCGCTCCATGCAGAGGCCGACGAACATTTCCTCGCGTACACCAAGCCGCTGCAGATACCGCGCCACCTGGTTCGCCCGTGCGTTCAGCTCCGCGTACGTCAGGCGCTCCTCGCCGAACTCCAGCGCCACTGCTTGCGGGCGTGCGGCAACCTGCTCTTCGAACAGGGCAGCGATGGTCGCATCCCGCGGATAGACCGACTCGGTGGCGTTCCATTCCTGCACAACCTGCCGTCGTTCTTCCTCGCCCATCAACGGAAATTCGGAGATAGGCAGATTCGGCCTGGCAACAATCGCTTCCAGCAGCGTTTGAAACTGGTGTCGCATGCGCAGGATGGTCGATTCGTCAAAGAGGTCGGTGCTGTAGACGAACATACACCCCAGCCCCTGTGGGATCTCCCAGAAGTGGACTTCCAGATCGAAGCGCGTGGTGGTGGTGTCTGACTTGACCTGCTCTACGTGCAGACCGGAAAGTTGGAGTGGAGGTCTGGGTGCGTTCTGGACAGCAAACATGATTTGGAACAAGGGATTCCTGCTCATGTCGCGTTCGGGATTCGCTTCCTCCACGAGGCGCTCAAAGGGCACGTCCTGATGCTCGTAGGCGCCCAACGCGGTTTCACGGACGCGTGAAAGCAGGTCCACAAACGTGGGGTCTCCCGACACATCGGTGCGCATGACCAGGCTGTTCACAAAGAACCCGATGAGGTGCTCCAGCTCCGCGCGGGTCCGATTGGCGATGGGAGAACCGACGGCGAAATTGTCCTGTCCCGTGTACTTACGGAGGAGCACTTTAAAGGCCGCCAGCAAGGTCATGAAGAGGGTCGCGCCTTCGCGCTGACTCAGGCCCAGAAGACCGTCACAGAGCGTCTTTGGGTAGAGGGTCGTATAGGTTTCCCCACGGTAGCTCTGAACCGGCGGGCGAGGACGGTCTGTGGGGAGATCGAGGGTGGGCAGGTCATGGAGGCGCTCCCGCCAATAGGAGAGTTGCGCATCCAACGCATCGCCGGTCAGCCAGTTGCGTTGC
>JAAEQP010000458.1 GCA_024231375.1 bacterium
CGAGACAAATCCATCGCTGATCTCCGTAGTCTCTTCGCGAATCGCCTATCCCCACAACTCGCTGTGCGTCAGAAAGTACGAATTCTCGGGACCCACACGCCCTCGGTCGAAGTCGCCGTATTGCGACGCCATTTGGTAGGCTTTCCGCCCCATTCCTCGCACCTCATTTCGACAGTGGAAGTCGAGAGGTCGTGTCGATGCCGCCAACGGTGTCCCCAATCACCGTGTCGATAGCCAATCCCCCGCCGCCGAACCTGACTTCGTGCACTTCGTCACCATGGAGTTTCGCTTGGTGTACGGGATAGGGTAGGCGGGACGGTTCTTCCACAGGGACAGCGTAGCAAACCGACGTCAACTACGCCAATTCGCCACTCGGCGACCGTCAATCTAGGTCGTTACATTTCAGGTAGTACAAGTTTTCGGGAGGGACAAGGGACACCGCACCGCCGTCTTCACCTGCTCATTGCGCGAGTGACTGCCGGATGTTAGTCTTGAGAACTGCGGAAACCTGCTCGATGGATCTCCCGCGGCGCATTCGCAAGCAGAGACGGAGCTGCTATTGAGCGATGCGGCCGCCCACGAGGAAGAAGGAGGAGTGCGTTGCGTGAGACACGAAGTCTAGACGGATTCTGGAAATTCTGCCCAGCCTTCGTCGAGCTCGAGGCCAATCAGCGATTCATGAACGCGGATTTTGACCCTAATGCGCCCGAAACGGTGGCGGAGGTGCCGGGCGCCTGGGTTACCCATGGTTTTGATGACGGGGATTGGATGGATGTTCAAGTGCCGGCGAGTTGGAACATGGCCGTCCCGGACCTATGGAGCTACGAGGGCCACGGCTGGTATCGGACCGAAGTTCACGTTCCAACCGCGTGGCAGGGTCGTCGTGTTGAATTCCATTCGGACGGGGCCAATTACATGACGGTACTCTACGTCAACGGACAGAAGGCGGGCGATCACGAAGGCGGCTACACCCCTTTCGCCATACCTATCCATCCATTTCTCGAATACGGAAAGGCCAACACCATCGCCATATCCGTGGACAACGTCCCGAAACGGGAACGGTGTCCGGGCGGGATGTACGATTGGTGGAATCATGGGGGCTTGTACCGCTCGGTCCGGCTCGAGGTCACGGACATGGTCTACTTGGACGACGTGGTCGTTGTCACCGAGCCCGGGGAACCGAAGTCGATGGTCGAGGTGAAGGCAAGAGTGGTTGCGGAAGAAAGAGCGCCCGCCGAGATGGTCGTCGCGGCGGTTTTGCGTGATGCCGGTGGCGTTGAAGTGGCCGCCGGTTCCGCGCCGGTGGCCTTTTCGGGCGACGCGGGAGAAGCGGCGATCGCGCTCGAGGTCGACCAGGCGCACCTGTGGACGCCGGACCAGCCGAACCTTTACGGTCTGAGCGTCGAGTTGCGTGATACTGCCGTGGGCGCGTGCCGCGACGTGTGCCGGCGCCGCGTCGGCATCCGATCCATCCGGGTCGAAGGCACGAGGCTGTTGCTCAATGGGAGTCCGTTTGTGGTGAAGGGCTTCAGCCGCTACGAGGACTACGCCGACGCGGGTCGAAGCCCCAATGAAGTAGCGTGCCGCCGCGACGTGCAGTTGATCAAGCAAATGGGCGCAAACACGATTCGGTGTCACTACCCCTACTCGCCGCAGACCTACGACATTTGTGACGAGATGGGCCTGTTGTGTGTGAGCGAAGTGCCCTTGAACCAGTGGGGGCGCCCCCTGGTGCTTACCGATTCAAAGGAAGCCCTTGCCGCCGCGAAGGCGCAACTACGCGAGATGATTCGATGGCAGCGGAGCCATCCGGCTGTCTTCATGTGGAGCGTGAGCAACGAGAATATGTGCAAACCTCTC
>JAAEQP010000459.1 GCA_024231375.1 bacterium
ACCAACTCATCGAGAGCATTGCCAAGAAATCCACCATGCGTTTCCGCGCGAAGTACCGCAAGGTGGACGTGTTGCTTATCGACGACGTCCATTTCATCGCCGGCAAGGAAGCGACGCAGGAGGAGTTCTTCCACACGTTCAACGCCTTGTTCGACAAGCACAAGCAGATCGTGATTTCCTGCGACCGTCAACCCAAAGATATTCAGGGCCTGGAAGAGCGTCTTCTGTCGCGGTTCGAGTGGGGGCTCGTCACCGACGTGCAACCACCGGACCTCGAAACCCGCGTGGCCATTCTGCAGAACAAGGCCGCTGAGGAGAATCTCACGGTTCCGCCCGAAGTGTTGCGCTACATCGCCAAGCACATCACAGCGAACATTCGTGAGTTGGAAGGTGCGCTGATCACGGTGTTGGCCTACAGCAAACTGACCGAGAACAAGATCAGCCTGCAACTCGCCGAAGAGGTGCTGCGCGACTTGATCGGCCGGGACAAGATTCAACCCGTGACCATGGAAGCTGTCCAACGTGCCGTGGCCGAGTACTTCGACGTGCGTATTTCCGACCTGCGGGGACGTAGCCGCCAGCGGCAGATCGCGTATCCGCGGCAGATCGCCATGTTCCTTGCCAAAGAACTGATCCCGAGCCTGTCCTTGAACGAGGTGGGCGAGGCCTTTGGCGGCAAGGACCATACGACGGTGCTGTATGCCTGCCAGAAGATCAACGGCGAATCGAAGAAGAATGGCGAAACCCGGCAGGTGCTGAAGCAACTCGAACGGTCGGCACGATCCTAGCGCTGTCCGCCCACCGCGCTCCGTGGCACGCCGTAGCGCTTGCGGCGTTCCTCCACCACCGGGTTGCTGAGGATGCCCACCCCTGGCGCCTCGATTTCCACCACGTCACCAGGATTGATGGGCGCGATCCCCTCGGGGGTGCCTGTGGCGATCACGTCGCCCGGTTCCAACGTCATCAAGCGGGATAGGTGCGAGACGATCTCAGGCACCGAGAACACCAATTGCCTCGTGTTCCCTCGCTGTCGGACCTCGCCGTTCACGCGCAGCTCAAGGTCGATCTCGAAGGGATCGGGCATGCCGTCGAACAGGACGATGGCCGGGCCCAGCGGACAGAAGGTGTCGATGCTCTTGGAACGGAACCAGGGCAGGCCCTTGGCGATATCCGCCTTCTGCATGCCGCGGGCCGTTACATCGTTCAGAATCGTATACCCCGCGATGTAGTCGCCAGCCTCCTCGACCGACGCTTCCTTGCACCGGCGCGCGATGACCACAGCAATTTCGGCCTCGTGATCCACTCGGCCGTACGCTTCCTTCAGGACGATCGGCTGACCGTCGCCGATGCACGCCGTCGGCGCCTTGCAGAACACCACCGGCTCGTCCGGCACCTCGTATCCGCCTTCCGCCGCGTGGGCCGCGTAGTTGCGTCCAAGCGCCAGGATCTTGCCCGGCTGGAGAGGAAGTAGGAATCGTGTATCTTCAGGGAGAACGAACTGGTCGACAGACCCCTCGGTCTGCATGATCTTCACGGCCTGGGATACGAATCCCGCCGAGAAGCGGTCCGTGTCGATCAGTTCCGTGAGCGACACCACGCGTTCGCCCGTGTAGGACGCATAGGCTTCCGTGAAGTCGATCCACCCCACCCCCTCGGAGAACACGGCCACGACAGGCCCTTCCACAGCCGCTGCAAGACCGATCCGCATGGTTCATCTCCTTTGCCGCTAAGCGCCAAGGCTGCCAGCGCTAGGCGTCGGGGCCGAATGGCGCGAGCCTCAGAGAGAAGTACTTCGACCCTTCGAGGGGCTTGTCGCCCGTCTTCCTGACATAGTCCCACGCGACGCGCATCATATGCCGAAGGTGTTCCTCGTGGTCAGGCTTCTCCGCCAGATTGGTCATCTCGTAAGGATCCTCTTCCAGATTGTACAACTCATCGAAGTCGAATCCGTTCCAGACGAATTTCCACGGGCCATCCCAGACCACCCGCTGGGTCAGCCAGTACCGGGTGCCGTAGTACTCCGCGTATCCCGAGGTGAATCCTGCGTCGCCCCCATCCGGGTCCCGGAGAACCGGTGCGAAGGACCGCGAGTCCGGGATGTCGAAGGGGTCAAGCCCTGTCAGTTCGAGCAATGTGGGGCAGATGTCGTGGATGCCGACGAGGGCGTCACTGGTCTGGCCTTGGGCGATGGACGGTCCGCTGACGACAAGCGGGATGTTGTAGGCTTCCTCGTACGCCCCCACGTTCTTGGTATACATCCCGTGCGCGCCCAGGAACTCGCCGTGGTCGGACGTGAGCACGATGATCGTGTTGTCGAGTTGCCCAGCCTCTTCAAGACGGTCGATGAGACGACCGTACTGCTCGTCAATCTCCGTGACGGTGGCGTAATAGCACGCCGCGGCCTGTTTCTTGTCCCGTTCGGACAAGCCGGCAAAGGCGCGAGCCGACTTGCGGTAGAGTCCGGGGCGGTCCTGAAGCGAGTCGTTCCAGTTTGGCGGTACGGGAATCGTGTCCGGGTCGTATTGCTTGTAGAACCGCTCGTGGGCGATGAAGGGATCGTGGGGCTCGATCACGCTGACGAAGCAACACCACGGCTCCTGCGCACCCATCACGTCATCCAGATACTGGGATGCCAGGTCGCACGTCATGCCGAGCATGCGTTCTTCCACGGGTTGGTCCGTGACGCCAAACAGGGGCTGGGTGACATACCCTTCGGGCACGGAGATGTCCTTTGACCATAGCAGCTTCGACTTGCCATCGCCCTTCCTAACGGATCGTGCGTGTTCCTGATAGAGTGGGTTGCTTCGCTCACCGTTGACCTGCCAGCCGAAGGGCGCAAGGTCGTCCGTTCGTTCCACGTGCCATTTCCCGAAGTAGCCGGTGCGGTAGCCCGCCTCCGAGAGTTGCTGCGCCCAGTGTGGGCGGTCGGTGCGGAGCACCGATTCGTCATCGAAGGTGCAATGGGTCACCTGAGTGACGCCGTGGGAGTGGGGGAGGAGGCCCGTCATCAGGCTGGCACGTGCGGGCGAACACACGGCATTGCTCGTGTGAACTCGTGTGAACCGGACCCCGCGCGCGGCCAATCGGTCGAAGTTGGGCGTTTGGCACACGTGGTCCGGGTCGAGGACCCGCCCCTGCATCTGGTCCGTCATCAACACGAGCACGTTCGGTCTCATAGAGTCGTTTCCCTCACTCGTTCCCGCGGCCGCCACAGCGCTCAAGGCCATGGCCGTCCCGGTTACCTGCCCTGCGAATTGCCTCCGGCTGAGCCTGTCATCTTCCCACTTGCTTACCATAGCCGCCTCTCCTCATGTCCGCGTCCTTCATTGGAATACCCCGTCCGCGGTGCGCGATGCAAATCCATGGCGCACGCCGGGCTCACGCGCCCCTTTCATCCCGAGGCCGAGTTGCATAGACTAGGGAGCAGTTGTCAGAAACGTAGTGCACGGATACCATGGACTGGAAAGAGAGGTCACTGTGAGCAGTCGTCCGATCATGCCCATCGACCGCATACCCGATTGGGAGCAACGTATGGCGCGCCAGGATGCGTTCTGGGACTGTGCCATCATCGACCGGCCCGTTGTGTTGATGGGGTTGCTCAAGCAGAACCCGGAATGTCAGCCGCCCGAGCCTCGAACCTACGAATCCGAGCGCGAGCGCTGGATGGATACGGACCGTGTCGTGGCCGAGGCCGTCGCCCAGGCCAAGCTCCTCGAGTACTTGGGCGATGCACTTCCAGTCGCTTGGCCCAACCTGGGACCGGAGGTATTCAGCGCCTTCTTCGGCATCGATATGGAGTACACGGAAGACACCTCGTGGGCCGTGCCCGTCATCACGGACTGGTCGGACCCCAGCGCCCTCCAATTCTCCGAGGACAACTTCTACTGGAAGAAGCTGGTGGAGATGACCGATGCCCTCCTGGAGGCGGGCAAGGGGTTGTTCTATGTGGGGATAAGCGATATCCACCCCGGCGGCGATGCCCTGGCGGCCTTCCGCGAACCAATCGAACTCAATACCGACCTGCTCATATCCCCGGGGCCTGTGCGGGATCTTCTGAACCGGGTGAACGCCGTTTACGCGGACGTATACGACACGTTCTACGCGAAACTCTCCGGTGCGGGACAGGCCATCACGTCATGGCCGTGCATTGTATCGTCACGGAAATGGTACGTGCCGTCCAACGACTTTTCGTGCATGATCTCGAACGAGATGTTCGAGGATTTCTTCCTGCCCGGGATCGAGCAGGAATGCCGTCAGTTGGAGGCGTCCATCTATCATTTGGATGGGCCGGATGCCTTGCGCCATCTCGACAGTCTGCTCGACATCAAGGATCTGAACGCGATTCAGTGGGTATATGGCGCCGGGAACGGACGCGCGTCCGATTGGACCGACGTGTACAAGCGGTGTCAGGCCGCGGGTAAGGGAATTCAACTGACCGTGGACATGGATGAACTCGACTGGTTGTTCAGTGAACTGAAGCCGGAAGGCGCTTGGCTCCATGTCACGGCGGAGGATCGCGACCAGGTCGACTTGGCCTTGCGCCGGGTGGAGAAATGGGCGTGAGCGAAGTCCGGCCCGGCATTCCGTGCAACCATGGGGAAAGGACGTGACCATGAGGATCTTCAGCGTATCTATCGCATTCGCCGCCTTCATCGTTGCCGCGGGGACGGCCGGTGGCCAATCTCCGAAGCTCAGCGACCCGCTGCAGGGGAAGGTGCATCAGGCGAGGACGGGCCTCGCCGAACAAACGGACGTGGCCGTGACCGTATACAATACGGACCTGGCGCTTGTGCGTGATCGCCGCAAGCTGACGCTGATGCCGGGAGAGCAGAGCCTCACCTTCATGGATGTGGCCCAGCAAGTGCGGCCCCAGACTGTCAGTTTGCGATCCGTGTCTGCCCCGGGGTCCATCCGGATCGTGGAGCAGAACTACGAATTCGACCTGATGAGTCCCGCGAAGCTGATGGAAAAATACGTGGGCAAGGATGTGCGGTTGGTGAATTTTTCCACGGACATTGGGTTCACCGAACGCGAAGCGAAGCTCCTTAGCGTCAACGAAGGCCCGATCTATCAGGTCGACGACGCCATTTTCCTGGGGCATCCCGGCAATGTGGTGTTGCCCGAGATCCCTGAGAATCTCATCGCCAAACCATCGCTCGTCTGGATCATCGATAACACCAAGACGGAACAGGAGATCGAGGTCACCTATCTGACCGGCGGAATCCGCTGGACGGCGGACTACGTGTTGACCTTGGCGCGCGACGACAGAACCATGGACCTCGCCGGATGGGTGACGCTGACGAACCAGTCGGGCACGCAGTACACCAATGCCCAACTGAAACTTGTGGCGGGCGACGTGAACGTGGTGCGGCCCGACATGCGCAGAGCAATGCGCGCAAAGGGCGGGGCCATGATGGCCGAAGCGCCGGCCATGGCGGAGGAGTCGTTCGCCGAGTACCATCTGTATACGCTACCACGCCGCACGACCATCAAAGAGAACCAGTCCAAACAGGTGAGTCTTCTCACCGCCTCGGGCGTCGGCGTGGAGAAACTCTACGAATTCCGCGGGAATCCCTCCTTCTTCATGGACCGCATGCCGCCGGTGAAGGACCAGAAGGTTGGCGTCTTTCTCAAGTTTCGGAACGAAGAGGCCAACCACTTGGGTATCCCGTTGCCCGCGGGCGTGATGCGGGTGTATCAGGAAGACTCCACCGGCATGCTCCAGTTCGCCGGCGAGGATCGCGTCCAGCACACGCCGAAGGACGAGGACGTCCGTCTCAGACTGGGGAACGCCTTCGACATTGTCGGCGAGCGCATCCAGAAAGACTACCAGCGTCTGGGCGATCGAACCACCGAGTCCACCTACGAGATCAAGGTCCGGAATCATAAGGATGTCTCCGTCAAGGTGGACATCGTCGAGCCTATGCCGGGCGACTGGCAGATCCGCGACGCTTCGCAGAATCATGTGAAGAAGGACGCACGGACCGCTGTCTTCACAGTCGATGTGCCGAAGGACGGTGAAGCGGTTGTGGAGTACACGGTTCGGGTTAAGTTCTGAACGGAGAGGGCCGGACACGGCACTGGAGAGCGGGAGTATGAGAACGCTGACAGCGGCTCAGATGCGCGAGGCCGACCGGCGCTGTATCGAGGAGGTGGGCATCCCCGGCGCGGTGCTGATGAACACGGCCGGCGCTGCCGTGTTCCGCGAGATCGACCACGGCCCGGTTGGCGTCGTGTGCGGGAAGGGGAACAACGGGGGCGACGGGTTCGTGGTGGCTCGCCTGGCTTTGGTCGCCGGGCTGGACGTGCGGTGCGTGTTGATCGCCGACCCTGACAAGATCCGCGGAGATGCCGGTGTGTTTCTGCGCGCCTACCGGAATCTCGGGGGCGTCGTCCAGTCGGTCACCGAGGAAGAAGCCTCGGCGGATGCGGTGCGCGCTCTTTCGGACTGCGCGGTTCTGGTGGACGCTCTGCTGGGCACAGGCATCAAGGGTGAAGTGACGGGCCCGATTCGCGCCGCTATCGACGCATGGCCTTCGGTGCGGACCATCGCCGTGGACCTGCCCTCCGGACTGAATGCCGACACGGGCGAGGTCTGCGGCTGCTGTGTGCGCGCCGATGTGACGGTCACGTTCCAGTTTGCCAAGCGGGGATTCGAGAACCTGGACGCTGGAGCGTACCTCGGACGACTCGTGGTCGCCGACATCGGCATTCCCGAGGTGTGTGCCGATGACGAGGCGTGGGGGAGAAGGCGTTCTGTCATGCATGAGGGCACTGGCTGATGCGATCCTTCGTCGCAGTCGAACTCCCAGAGGCAATCCGCGCGGAACTGGCCGCCTTGGTTCGCCGACTGCGCGATTCCGGCGCGCGGGCATCCTGGGTGAAGCCGGATCGCATGCATCTGACGCTGCGATTCTTGGGAGACGTCACCGACGACCAACTGGCGGCGATGGGGGAGAGGCTCACGCAAAGTCTGGCGGGGGTGTCGCCCTTCGACCTTCGCGTCGGGGGCGTTGGGGCGTTTCCCAATCCGCGGCGTCCGAGCGTGATCTGGGCGGGCATTCAACCGATGGACGGTCCGCTTGCCGAGGTCCAAGCCGCGTGTGAGGACGCAGCCCGCGCCATCGGGCTGAAGGGCGAGAAACGGCCGTTCCGCCCCCACCTGACGCTGGCCCGCGTCCGGGATCACCGCGACGCAGGAAACCTGGCACCGTTGCTGCTGCGCGAGCACACGTACGACGGGGGTTCTTTTTCGGTCAACGGTGTGTCATTATTCACGAGTACGTTGACGCCGCACGGACCGATTTACGACCGAGTACGGGAGATTTCGTTTCGATGAACGAGGCCATTCGAGCCGTGAACAGCATTCTGACGCTCTATATGCTGTTGGTAATGATTCGCTGGCTGGGGCCGTGGCTCGAGCTTGACCTGCGCAACGGTAGATTGCGCTGGATTCCGGCCATCACGGACCCCGTGATTGCACCCATTCGCGGACTCCTTCCCGCAACGGGTCCACTGGATCTGGGACCGCCCGCCGTTCTGTTTGCCCTCTGGATTGGTCGGACAATCGTGGTCGGCTTGCTCATCGCCATGGCGGCCCGGTCCGTCGGCGCGTAGGGACATGTGGCGCAGGAAGAAAGGCGCAGACATGACAGACGAACAACTGGAACGCGCGCGCGGGCGGATGGTCGAGCTCCAGATCATGACGCGAGGGATCAAGGACCGCCGACTTCTTGAGGCCCTGCGGATCGTTCCCCGTCACCTCTTCGTGCCTGAGTCCGCCCGCGACCGGGCGTACGACGACTGCCCCCTCGAAATCGGGCATGGGCAGACCATCTCGCAGCCTTACATCGTTGCGCTGATGACGGAACTGCTGGAGGTCGCCGACGGCGACAGCGTTCTCGAGGTTGGCGCCGGGTCGGGGTATCAAACGGCCATACTCGCCGAGTTGGCCGGCCGCGTCACGTCCATCGAGCGGGTTCAGGAATTGGCGGCGCTTGCGTCGGATCGGATGACGGAGTTCGGTCACTCGCACGTAACCGTCCTATCCGGTGACGGCACGCTCGGTTGCGCCGAGCAGGCGCCCTACGACGCCATCATCGTCACAGCGGCGGGGCCGACTGTGCCCGAGGCTCTGAAGGCCCAACTGCGGGAGGGCGGTAGGTTGGTGTGTCCCGTGGGGCCCAGGGACTCGCAGCGCTTGGTGCGTCTTGTCCGCAAGGGCGACGAATTTGAGGAACAGGACAGCATTCGCTGCGTATTCGTGCCTCTCATCGGTGAGCAAGGATGGCAGCGTTGACCCGCCATGGCCTCTGCCGCGCCGCCGGCAGCGTGTTTGCAGCTCAGTGCAAGGTTCGGATCCGGCATGAACGTGGTTGAACTCAAAGATGTGTCGTTTCATCGAAACGGCCGCGACATTCTAGCCGAGGTTTCTTGGGCGATTCGGAAGGGCGAACACTGGGCCCTCCTCGGAGCGAACGGCAGCGGCAAGACCACGCTTCTCAAGATCGTCACCGGGTACGAATGGGCAACGACCGGTGCCGTGAGCGTTCTCGGAAGGCACTATGGCGAGTGCGACCTGCGGGAACTGCGCAAGCATATTGGGTGGGTCAGCTCTTCGCTGGAGCACCGGGTGCCACTGACCGACACCGCGCTGGAAGTCGTTGTGTCGGGACTCGACGCGTCACTCGGGACGTACCGGTCGTTTTCCGATGCGGAAGTCGCGAAAGCCACGGATGCGCTCGACGCCCTGGGCGCGTCCTCGTTGACGGACGCTCGTTACGGCATCCTCTCTCAAGGGGAACAGCAGCGTGTGCTCATTGCGCGCGCGTTGGCCGCCAGCCCCGCCCTGCTCATCCTTGACGAACCGTGCATTGGCCTCGACCCCGCCGCCCGGCGGGAGTTCCTCGACGACTTGGCAGCGTTGGCTGCGCGCGCGGACGCCCCCACAATGGTGTTGGTGACCCACCACGTCGAGGAGATTGGTCCGTGGATCGGCAAGGCCCTGGTGCTGAAGGAGGGGCGGGTACTGGCGAAGGGAGCCACAAGAGACACGCTCACCGGCCCCACCCTGGGGGACGCGTTCTCCTTGCCGTGTGACCTGAAATGGGATGATGGCCGCTGCTATCTGAGACCCCTGTGATCACTGTCTTCGCCCTGGAAGCGTTGTCTCTGGCGAGGGTGCCTCTACTCTCCCCTCATCAGCGCCGCAAGGTCGTCGTACCCCTTTGCCTCCGCACGGGCCAGTGCCGTGACGCCTTCGGGGTCCTTGGCGCTCGGGTTGGCGCCCTGCTCCATGAGTAACGTCACCAAGCGCTTGTTGGCGCCCTCAACCGCCATGTGGAGAGGCGTCAGTCCGTTCGGGGTCACCACGTTGACGTTTGCCCCTTTGCGTATGAGAATGCCCGCTACGTCGGCCCATCCTTCCCGCGACGCCATCGCGAGCGGAGTCCATCCCTGCCCGTCCCGCGCGTCGATGTCGGCCCTCTCGGAGATGAGCCGTTCGGTGATGTCCGAGCGACCGATGGCCACCGTCTTGTGCAGGGGCGTGCTCCCACTGTCGTCGGGGAAGTCCACGTCTGCCCCCTTGTCCAGCAGGAGATACACGAGTTGCGCCCGCCCGACGGATGTCGCCTCGTGTAGAGGCGTCCAGCCTCGGTTGTCCGGTGCGTCGATGTCGGCGTCGCGTTTCAGCAGATACTTGACGACGTCCTCGAAGCCCTCGGCAACCGCCCAGTACAAGGGTGTCCGTTCGGTGTTGTCGGGCAAGTCAACATTCGCCCCCGACTCAAGGAGCGTCTGCAGGAGATCCTTCTCGCCTTGCGTTTTCGCCGCCCAGTGCAGTGGCGACCACCCGTTGCCGTCCTGCGCGTTTGGATTGGCGCCCGCCTTGAGCAAGGCACGCGCAAGGTCGAGGTGTTTGTTCTGCACGGCAATGCTCAACGGCGTCCGGGCGCGTTTGTCCGCCGCGTCCACCGTGGCCTTTCTGTCCACCAGGAGCGCTGCAAGGTTCACGGGGGACTTCATCTGGGGCGCCTCGCGGGCGACAACGTGAAGCGGCGTGGCGCCGGTTGTGTCGGCTGTGTCGATCTGCGCATCTCTGTCCAGAAGCAGAGTCATGAGTTCCTCCGACTCCCCACTCGTGGCCCAGTGCAGCGCGGTCCAACCGTTCTTGTCACGCGCGTCCATGTCGGCGCCGCTGTCGGCCAGGAGGGTGATGGCGGTCTTCTGTCCGGCCAGGGTCGCGGCGTGGACGGGCGTCAGCCCCGTCTGGTCGCTGGCATTCACAAGCGCCTGGCGGTCGATGAGTGCCTTCATGAGTCCTGTCTCGGCGGCTACGGAGGCCTCGTGCAGCGGCGTCCATCCCTTCTTGTCCTTCACGTTCACGTTCGCGCCGTTGACCAGAAGAAAGTTGAACATCTCGCTGTCTCCCATGCCGACAGCCCAGTGCATCGGAGTCCATCCGTTGGCGTCCCCCGCGTCGAAGCTTGTCAAGCGTGCGCCCTTCACCAGAAGATTGGCGATTCGGGTCTGTCTTGACACCACCGCGGCATGCAGAGGAGTCCATCCCCGGTCGTCGCGCGCGTTGCGGTCCGCCCCGTTGAGCAGCAAGACCTTGACGGCCTCGATCCGGCCGTTCTCGATGGCCAGATGCAATGGTGTGATGTTCGCGCCCCCACGGCGGAGGTTGAGATCCGCGCCGGATTTCAGGAGGAAGTCCACTACGCTCTGGTGTCCCGAAGCAGCGGCCAGGTGCAACGGGCTCAGGGCCTGACTGTACTCCTCGCCTTCGAGCAGCGCGCCGCGGTCCAGTAGCAGGCGAACCGTTTCGAGACGGCCTTCTCTGGCGGCGAGCTGAAACGAGGTCAACCCCTCTTCGTCCTTGGCGAAGATGTCAGCCTCCTGCCGGAGCGCCATGCGCACCATACCCGTGTGTCCGGTACGGGCGGCAATGTGAAGCCGCGAGGTGAGTCGGTCCGAAGACCGGGGCGTAGGCACCACGGGCTCTGGAGAGCTCCCGTCGTCGACCGGTGTCACCGGCTCAGGCGTACAGCCCATGGCCACGCAGACTAGGATTCCGATGAGATAGACGATTGCTGTCGAAGTGCCGCCACGACCCCCGTTCCGTTTCATGACCCGCCCTCCCCGTATATCGTTTGACGCATTATGAGTATGCGCTATTCTAGCGTGTCCGGCAGTATTCGGCAATTGATATGTCACCGGCCTGTTTGTTCGCCGCTCGGGCAGACGGTTCCAGAGGCACCGATCTCGAGGCCCCGAGGCAGGCAACATGTCGTAGCGGGAGGAGCGAGCTGTCCATCCTTGACAACGAATTGGGCGGAAGATCGAAGTGCTCGGATGGCGCATTCTGAGATAGAAGACGATTTAAGTGCGATTAGGGTCATATTGCGGCGTCTGGCTGTACAGAGGCAGAGTGGGCTATGCGATTGCTCTGCAAGGGGTTCGATGCTATGGATCCTTGAGTGGTCTTCCCCTGTCCGAGAAAGGACTGGACTCAGCCATGGAAGTCATGATATGGTGCCATCGTTGCTAAGGGGTCTGACAAGATAGAGATACGAAGAAAAGTGTTGCCCCCTGCGACACGATGTGGTATACTGCGGGCCTTGCTAGGACCTAAAGCATGATCCGCAGCAGGGTTAGCAAGTGCCTCTGGTCTTACACCCCTTCGGGGGGAGGCTCGGGGGAAGCGTCCCGAAAGGGGCCGATAAGTCCAAAGGAAAGGAGGGATATATTATGTGGTTTTTCTGGTGGTGGATTTTGATCTTGGTCGTACTGTACGAGGTTCTGTAAAGAATCGCGTGAGTGTTGGTTGAGGAACTTCCAATAAGGAGGAAACGCTATGTGGTTGCTCTGGATCTGGTGGATTTTGATCCTTGTCGTTCTCTATGAGGTTCTCTAGAGAATAGACCAGGGTCCACAGAGACTCGCTGGAGAAGGTTAGCGATATGTGGTTGTTCTGGTGGTGGTGGCTCGTTGCAGCCGCGTTTTTGCGTATCGTTTTGTGGGCGGTAATCCTGTACAACGTACTTTAGGATCCGGTCAGACCTTCAGGCAGGTCTCTTACTAGGACTTGAAGGGAGAAGGCAGTCATTGACTCCTTCTCCCTTCTTCTTTTTTTTTGCCCTTCTTGCCCTACGACCCACCGCGTTCCCGACGCGGAACCGGTGCACGTACTCCGTGGACGCACGGCTGATTCGACTAGGATTGGGGTCTTGCGTTCCCACACAACATGTGGTAGACTCGCTTTCAATCGAGGTGCTCTATGGAGAACACTAGCGAGAGAGAACACAACTAAGGAGGAAGAACTATGTGGCTCTGGTGGCTTCTGAGTCCGTGGATGTGGATCTGGTGGATTATCATCCTGTGGGTGCTCTACGAAGTCCTGTAGGACTTACGTTAGACATCTGACGATATTCGACGAAAAC
>JAAEQP010000460.1 GCA_024231375.1 bacterium
CACGCCAACGGCCAATACGGGCACCAGCATTCCTACCATCATTTCTCGGCCTTCCCCAACGTGAGAAGCTTGCCGGTCTTGCTCAGTGAGGCCGGATATCGCACGACGTGCGCGGGCAAGTACCACGTGGCACCCGAAGAGGTTTACCATTTCGATGCCTACATCGGTCGCAAGGGCAAGTCGCCGGCGGGGATGGCCGACGCGTGCCGCAACCTCATCGCCGCCGATGATGACAACCCCTTCTTCCTCTACTTCTGCACCTCGGAGCCGCACCGGCCTTTCCATCGCGATGGCTCGGATCCCGTGAAGCCCGAGGAAGTCATTGTGCCGCCCTATCTGCCGGATTCGCCGGAATGCCGCGAGGAATTGGCCCAATACTACGGGTCGGTTCAGCGCGCCGACGGGGGGGTGCTGCGGCTCATCGAGATTCTCAAGGAAACGGGACGTTGGGAGGATACGCTCATCATCTACGTGTCCGACAACGGCATCGCGTTCCCCGGCGCGAAGACGACGCTGTACGAACCGGGCATGCACTTGCCGTGCGTCGTGCGCAACCCGTTCCAGGAAAAGCAGGGCGTGGTGTGCGACGCCATGGTCACGTGGGCGGACATCACGCCAACGGTCCTCGACTTCGCGGAGGCCACGCCGAAGGACTACGCCTTCCACGGACGATCCTTTCTCCCCGTGCTGGGCAAGGAAGACCCGGAAGGGTGGGACGAGATCTACGCGTCGCACACGTTCCATGAGATCACCATGTACTACCCCATGCGCGTCGTGCGGGGACGCCGGTACAAACTGATCTGGAACATCGCTCACGGCCTCGACTATCCCTTCGCGTCGGACCTGTGGGACTCCAAGACGTGGCAGGGGGTGGTGAAGCGCGGCGAAACGCACTACGCCAAGCGG
>JAAEQP010000461.1 GCA_024231375.1 bacterium
GCACCGGCCATGAAGGGGTTGTCTTCCGGGATGTTCGCGAACACACAGAGTTTTGTCGCGCCGAACCCGTCCTTGTTCTTGGTGAGTTCGGCCGCTTCCTTGATCTGACGGCCCATGAGATTCCCGGCGTCAATGTTGATGCCTGCCTTTGTGCTGGCGACGTTCACGGAGGAGCAGACCCGTTGGGTGTTGGCCAACACGTCCGGAATCGACTGAATGAGACCGCGGTCGCCGTCGCTGAAGCCCTTCTGGACGAGGGCCGTGTAGCCACCGATCAGGTCGACGCCTACCTCGGCGGCCGCCTCGTCGAGGACGCGGGCAAGCGGGAGGCACACGTCCCCGCGATGCCCTTCAATCAGGGCGCTGGCGGGCGATACGGCAAGGCGCTTGTTGACGATGGGAATGCCGTACTTGTCGGAGATTTCCTCGCAGCAGCCGACGAGATCGCCCGCCGCTCCGTGAATGCGCGTTCGCACTCGTTGGAGCATGCGGCCCGAGTCGCCGTCGGCGCATCCTGCCAGGTTGATGCCCATGGTGACCGCGCGGACGTCGAGGTTCTCCGTCTGAATCATCTCGATCGTCGTAAGGATGTCTTCCGTCGGTATCATGATTGCCCCATTGCTCCCTTCGGGAGCCATCGTCCATTACGTGCGCTTGGTGTGCATCGAGAGCGAATTGGTCGCCGTGAAAACGTCCTGATGTTGAAGCCGCATGGAAACGCCCAGTTCCTCCGCCACGGTATCGAGACTGTAGCGAAGCTCCTTCCGATCGACCGCCGGCGGAACGATCACGTGGAAGATCACGATGATCCGATTCTCGCGAACCTCGTTCCATACGTCTTCGATGTTGATGCCCTTGTCCGCGAAGCATCGTGTCCAGCGCCGGAGAATACCTGGCCTGTCTTCTCCCATCACCGTCACCATGAAAGGTTCGCCTCGCACTTCTGAACCCGGGCTTGGGCCTCCTTGGGGAAGCACGATGGCCTCGAAGTCTCCGGCCCCCTCCACCGCCGTCCTTATGTCGCTTGTCGTCACGCCTTCCGGGAAGGCCGCGCAGATGAGCATGGTGAACCAATCCCAGACCACCGTCTGGCTCATGGCTTCGAGGTTTGCGCCCAGGTCGTAGAGCGCCTGGCTCACGTCGGCGATGATACCGACGCGGTCGCGTGCCACCACCGACACAACGTAGTGTGCTGTCAATTCACGCATGGCTGCCCATCCTTCTCGATCGTTCGTGGAGCGAAGTTTACCACATTCCGCGGGTCTTCCGGCACTACGTGCGCGCACGTAGTGCCGGAAGAC
>JAAEQP010000462.1 GCA_024231375.1 bacterium
ACCGGGAAGGTCGTCGGGTACCTGACAAACGAAACGTGGCCGTCCATGTACAGGACGTTCGCGCCGCCGGGGACGTGGTTGAAACCAGTGGCGTCGGTGGACACCTGGTCCCACATGATTGGGATGTCGCTCTGGGCCACGGCCGTGGCGGCCGCGTTGTTGATGTCGCTGATGAAGAAGCGCTCAATGCCTTCACGCAGCCGATAGACGGTCTTGGCACCCGCATCGAAGTCCTTGTCCCAACCGGAGTAGTCGCCGGTCATGCCGTCCGCGACAAAAGTCATGCCATTAAAGAAGTCATTGCTGATGTTGCCGCCCAGGCTCGGGTTCGGATCGTTCTCGTCCGCTCCGGGAACCATGAAGACGTCCTTCGTGATCGCCCAGCCTGTATACCGGTACGACCAGGCCTTGATCCGGCAGGGCCGGGTGGCGCCATCTCTGTACATGGCGTCACTGTACTGGGGACCGTCCGAGTCCGAGGGGCAGAGCACAACCTGCACGTCGGTCAGGTACTCGGGATAGAGGGCGGGACCATCAAAGAAGAAGGAGCCGTCCCAGTCGTTCTCGCAGTCGTAGCCTGATTTCTTCCTGAGAGTCGGGAACTTCTCGCCTTTGGACTCGTTCGCGTACATCTTGAACACGATGCCCATCTGCTTCAGATTGTTCTGGCAGCTTGCGCGCCGGGCCGCCTCACGTGCGCGGGCGAGGGCCGGCAGCAGAATGGCTGCCAGGATGCCGATGATGGCAATCACCACCAGCAATTCGATAAGTGTGAAACCTCGTTTCATTTTCGTTCTCTCCTAGTTGTCGGCAATTCACATCTTTGATTGCAGTTACATCGAGGGGTAGGGTTTGTTGCCGTGTCCACCTCCCTTCTATGAAGCCGTAGACACATGCACCGGTTGATGGGTGCCCGTATCGTTGAGAGCCCTCGGACTGACGAAACACCGTTCGGCAGCTCGGTCGGGCTCTTCCATTCGTGTCAACAAGAGTTCGGCGCTCTTCATGCCGATGTCGTAGCCCTGCTGGCGCATTCGAATCAGGGGCAACTCGGGCAATCCCTCGTAGTGGTCGTCCACGGCGGCGATATCCACGTTTTCGGAGAGGCAATAGCCCAGTTCTTTGAGGGGTTCGATGAGAAGTTGAACCGGTCCCAGATGAATGCACGCAAAGGCGGTCGGGCTTTCGGCTAGCGCCATGACGGACTTGACCGCGTCCCGACGCATGGCGTTCACGTGGTTGAGGTCCATCACCAAGCGTTCGTCGAAGGGGATCGAGGCCTCCTCCAGGGCCCGGCGATAGCCGGCATAGCGGTCCTGGACACTCGAGGGGGTTGGGTGCTCGATACCCGCGAACGCGATCCTCTTGTGGCCCAGCGCCAGAAGCGCGTTGGTGAGCTCGTACCCGAGGGCTTCGTTGTCCGAAACCACGAAATCCGTCTCAACCTCTGGCAGGTAACGGTCGACAAGGACGATGGGAAACCGCCGGTCGGCCAGTTCACGAACGTAATCGTGGGTGTGCCCCGTGTCGTGTCCAACCCATGCGACCACGCCGGAAACACCGCTGTCGATCACCGAACGTAGGAATCGCACCTCGGCGGCGTCATCTGTATGCTGCTGGTTGAGGTTGTAGGTGATGACCTGAAGGCCTTCTTCCGACGCCCGATGGATGAAGCCTTGCGTGATGTGGAGGGAATGGCCGAATACTTCCTGGGAAATGACAATGGCAACGGCGCGTGAGTCGCCAACTCTGACGGGGGATACGCGGTTGGGCTGGGGGGCAACGTAGGAGCCGCTTCCTTGCTTACGGACGATGTATCCCTCGAGCTGCAACTCGCGCAAGGCGAGACGGGTCTGACTTCGGTTGACGCCGAGCTGGCTGGCCAGTTCGAGTTCCGAAGGAACGCGGGCGCCTTCTTTGAGCTCGCCGCGTTCGATCCGGCCCTTCAACTCCTGCTTGAGGCCCTCGTATATGGGGGTCTTCTCGCCCATGTTCATGGTCCATTCGATGCTGGTTGGATAGCTTTGAATTCTTGAGGCCGCGCCAAGTTGTTGCATCACTCTAGCGCATGTTGACCAACTTGTCAAGCCCCAAAGACATTGTTGCCTAACTTGAGTTCAGAGGGTCGGGGTCTGGTGACTGACCGCTATCGCCGGGCGGAATGCTGATCTAGGTGTGGTGGACGTTGTTGAACAGGCATCCGCCTTCTGTTTGAAGGTGCCGAGGTGCCTGTGCGTCCTTGCGCGCGGCGTTAGTCTAGATGCACCAACATCTTAGCCACTCCACAGAAAGCAAGAAAGCGGCCGCAAGCGAAAAGCTCGCGGCCGCTCTGAACTCCGAACTACGTGTCGCTGGTGACAACCCCAATCCGGCGATGTAATCGCCAAACAACCAGGAAAACGCCGTGGTCACAGGCAGTCACCGGGATACCGCTCGTAGACAGAGTCGTTTCCTCTAACCCATTCATCCCGAGTCCAGAGACGAAACGGGAAGCCGGGCAATCAATCCGTGAACAGCCCCGACAGAAGGCCCAGCGCATTGGCGACTAGCATGTTGGGTACTTCTTCGCCATTCTCGGCATAGCGCTGGAATTCCACGTGCCCGTCCATGAACAGCACATTGGAACCGCCCGGAATGTGATTGTACGCGCTCACCACCACGGCAACCTGATCGTACATGATCGGCAGCTCGCTCTGCGCCATGGCCGACGCGGCTGGGTTATTGATGTCCGATATCAGGAATCGCTCGATACCTTCCCGAAGCCGGTAGACGGTGTCACCCCCGCCATTGCCCAGACCACCGCCCACGTCGAGGTCGCCGTCGAACACGGCGGCAATTGCGGCCGCCAGTTCGGGCGGCACGTTATCCTTGCCGAGGGTGAATCCCTGGACCACGTCAGCGTGGGTGAAACTCGCTTCTATCGCAGCCACCAGTTGGGGCGGCCCCGGTGAAGTGAGCGGGATGGGCAGATCCCCCAGTGCGGCGAGCAGCGCCAAAGAGGTGAAATCAGTCTCTCCGTAACGTGGTGTGTAGCGGTCCATCACCCAGCCCCAGTACGCATAGCTCATATCGGTGGCGCTAGCACACTGCTGCCCAAAACCCGACTGGCCGCTCAGGGTCGACGGAAGCGTATAACTGCCTATGCACAGTTTGTCCCCGTCATGGAACCGTTCGTCTGCATTGGCCGCATCCGGGTCCGACGGGCACACCAGTACATTGCCATCGGTTAGGTACTCCGGATACAGTTCGAAGATATTCGGCGCCAGTTCCACAGTCATGGCTCCCCGTTCCTCACTGCGATAGGGCAAGTACCCCGCTTGCAGGGACGGGAGCTTTTCTCCCTCGGACTCGTTTGCGAACATCTTGAACACGATGCCCATCTGCTTCAGATTGTTCTGGCAACTTGCGCGCCGGGCCGCCTCACGTGCGCGGGCGAGGGCGGGCAACAGAATGGCTGCCAGGATGCCGATGATGGCAATCACCACCAGCAGCTCGATCAATGTGAAACCTCGTTTCATTTCATCTCTCCTGGTTGTTGATAAATCATACCTTTGATTGCAGTTACGCCGAGGGGTAAGGCTTGTTGCCGCGTCCACCTCCTTTCTATGAAGCCGCAGACACATGCACCGCTTGATGGGTGCCCGTATCGTTGAGAGCCTGGGGACTGACGAAACACCGTTCGACAGCCCGATCAGGCTCTTCCATTCGTGTCAACAAGAGTTCGGCGCTCTTCATGCCGATATCGTAGCCCCGCTGGCGCAGTCGAATCAGGGGCAGTTCCAGCAGCCCCTCGTGATGGTCGTCGACGACGGCGATATCCACGTTCTCGGAGAGGCGGTATCCCAATTCTTCAAAGGGCTTGCGGAGAAGACTAATCGGCTCCAAGTGAATGCACGCAAAGGCGGTCGGGCTTTCGGCTAGCGCCATGACAGACATGAGCGCCTCCCGGGGCGCGCTCTTCATCTGCTCGAGGTCCATCACCAGGCGCTCGTCGAAGGGGATCGAGGCCTCCTCCAGGGATCGGCGATAGCCGGCAAAGCGGTCCTGGACACTCGAGGCCATGGGGTGTTCGAGGCCGGCAAAGGCAATCCGTTTGTGGCCGCGCGCCAGAAGGGCGTTGGTGAGTTCGTACCCCAGGGCTTCGTTGTCCGAGACCACGAAGTCCGTATCGACGTCGGGCAGGTAGCGGTCGACCAGGACGATGGGGAAACGCCGGTCGGCCAACTCCCGGACATAGTCATGGGTGTGACCGCCGTCGTGTCCGACCCATGCGACCACGCCAGCGACGCCGCTGTCGATGACAGAACGGAGGAACCGGACTTCGGAAGCATCATCGGAATCCGGAAGGTTGAGGTTATAGGTGATGACCTGGAGGTTCTCTTCCGACGCCCGATGGATGAAGCCTTGCGTGATGTGAAGGGAATGGCCGAAAACTTCCTGGGAAATGACGATGGCAACGGCGCGTGCATCGGTAACTCTTACGGGGGATACGCGGTTGGGCAGGGGGGCAACGTAGGAGCCGCTGCCTTGCTTGCGGACGATGTACCCTTCGAGCTGCAATTCGCGCAAGGCGAGACGGGTTTGGCTTCGGTTGACGCCGAGTTGGCTGGCCAGTTCGAGTTCCGAAGGAACGCGGGCACCCTCTTTGAGCTCGCCGCGCTCGATCCGGCCCTTCAACTCCTGCTTGAGGCCCTCGTATACGGGAGGCTTCTCACCCATCGCCTGTGTCCGTTCGCTACTGGTTGAATAGGTAGAAGTTCTTCAGGCTGCGCCAAGTTGTTGTACCAATCTAACGCATGTTGACCAAACTGTCAACACCAACCGAGGCTACTGCTCCATTTGTCTCCTCGCGTGGAGGAAGGAAGCCTGGCGAATCCCCTGGGATCGACGCAGCGCCACTCAGCGGTTGTAAAACCCGAATTCGAAGGCGGCGTCGTAGAGGGCGAGGATGTTCTCGGGTGGGACGCCGGCCTGGATGTTGTGGACGTTGTTGAACACGTATCCGCCGCCGGGTTTGAAGGCTTCGAGGTGCTTGCGCACGTCGTCGCGGATGGCGTCGGGCGTGCCGTTGGGCAAGGTGTGTTGCGAATCGATGCCGCCGCCCCAGAAGCTGAGTTGGCCGCCGAACCGCGCCTTCAACGAGGCGGGCTCCATGTCGTCGGCGCTGATTTGGACGGGATTGAGCACGTCGATGCCATTGTCCATCAGTTCCGGGATGTAGGTGGTGCAGGCACCGCAGGTGTGGTACCAAATCTTTGCGGAGGTGCGTGATTTGATGTACTGGACCAACTGCTTGTGGCGTGGCTTCACGATCTGCCTGTAGACGTCCGGGTTGAACAGGGGCCCGGTCTGACCGGCAAGGTCGTCGCCGATCATGATCACGTCCACCACATCGCCAACCTCGTCGAGAAACACCCGGAACCAGTCCATCCAGAACTTCAGGGTCTGGTCAATGAGCGCTTCACAGAAGGCGGGATTGGTCATGATGTCCATGAACCAGCGTTCCAAGCCGCGCATATACCAGCAGATCTCGTAGACCACGCCGGAGATTCCGCTGACCACGGCGTAGGGCGTCTCGTTCTTCAACGCCAAGGCCCGTTCGCGCAGCCCCTCGAACCGGCCGGGGTCGTCGCCCTTGGGGAAGGGGTAGTCGGCAATGTCGGCGATGGAGGCATCGGCGAGGGGATGGAGGGTGATGTCCATGAAATAGGGGTGGTCGTCGGGCATGGACCACCGCACGCCGAATTCGTCTACCAGGTCGTGCCAGAGGCGTCCGTCGCGTTCCTCCTTGACGATACCGCCTTTCCAATTCGCGGCCGCGCCCGCGGCCACGTAGCGGGTGTCGACGTGTAGCCGTTCGAGCACGGCTTCGCAGGGTTGGGCGAGTTGCTGGACGGCGTCCATGATGCGAATTTCGTCGGCAATGCCGAGATGGTCGATCAGAGCCTGGTAGGCGAACTTGTGGATGCCGGTTTGGTTGCCGCCCAGGTCGATGGGGACGCGGTCGGGCTCATCGTGATTCAGTGCCTTGAGCAGGCGTTCGCGCGACGTCATGGTTTCCTTGTTCACGAGAGACCTCCTAGCCGTCGAGGTAGTTGCCCAACCCGACGACGAATGTGGACAGGATGAGAACGGCGATGCCCGCAAACACCAGCACGTGGGTACGCTTGTCGGTGGCCTTCCATTCCTTCATCAAGATGCCCCAAAGGTTGCTGAAGGCGATGATGAAGGCCATGTGAAGGGTCCAACTCGAGAAATCGAAGGTTTCGCCCATCCGGGTTTTGCCCATGCCGTAGAAGAAGAACTGAAGATACCAGGTGATGCCGCCGATGGCGCAGAACACATAATTGAGCAGGAGCGGCGACTTCGCCACGTTTACGTAATCGCCGCCCGTCTTGTTCTTCACGTTGAGCCACACGCACCAGACAAGGTTGGTGGTCAATCCGCCCAACATGACGACCACGAGCAAGGGCATGTTCTTGAAGATCTCGGGGGTCCCAAGCTCGACGGCCAGTTCTGCGATGGGATCGCCGGCGGTGAAAGCGAACGCCATGCAGGCGCTCATGACCCCGGCGAAGAAAGCGACCCATGCACCCGTGACGAAGTTGAATTCCTTGACGGTAGCGGCCTTCTGCTCCTTGGACAACTGCCCCTCTTTGCGCATGCCAGCCAGGCCGCACAGGAAAATGCCGCCGATGCAGACGGCCAAGCCGCCAAGTACCACCAGACCCGAGAGTGACTTCGCGAGCGCCAGGAACGTTCCCGTGAAGATGGGGGGGATGATGGTGCCGAATACGGCGCAGAACCCCAGCGAAATGGAGAACCCCAGCGATTGCCCCAGAAACCGGACTGACATGCCGAAGGTGAGCCCACCGATCCCCCACAACACCCCAAAGAAGTACGTCCAGAACAGGCTGGAGGCCGGAGCCGCTTTCAGTACGCCGATGAGGTCGGGGCAAATGATTGATGCGGCGATGATGGGCGCGAACAACCATGCAAACACGCCGCCCGTGATCCAGTAGCTTTCCCAGGCCCAATTCTTCACGCGGTTGTAGGGCAGATAGAAGCTCGCGGCGGCCAACCCGCCGATCGCGTGCAACAACACCCCCAATGCTGGATTCGCGTCCATCGGATATGCTCCTATGCGTCCTGTCGCTCAGACGGGCTGGGCAACCACAAAATGACCCCTTCACCCGAATGAGTAGGTCTGGCCTAAAATCCCAACACTGCGTATGTTACAATCCAGAGCACGTTTTCGGCAATGGTGTTTCTGACAAATGAATAGCACTTTTTGACCATGGACCTCGAGAACTTCTACCGGTATGTCCCGCCCGTCGACGAAGACTTGGACAAGAGCTTCTACGTCGCGGACGGGGGTCGTACGCTCATTCCGCCCCACACCCCGTACCCGCCGGCGCGCCACCCGGACGCCTACCATTTCACGTGGAAGAAGGGCCGCATCCTCGACGAGCACCAGATCGTATATATCACGCGGGGCAAGGGGCTGTTCGAATCCGTGGGGTGCGCGCCGGTGCCCATCGAGGCGGGCGACGTGTTCATCCTGTTCCCGTCCATCTGGCACCGGTACGAGCCGGACCCGGAGACGGGGTGGGACGAACACTATGTGGGTCTGCGCGGCCAGGAGGCATCCCGGGCCCTCGCCGATTTTGGTCTATCGAGCGATCAACCGGTACGCCATGTGGGCGTTCACTCCGAACTCATCGAGACGTTCAACCGCATCGTCGAGGAGTTGAGATGGCAACGGGTGGGCTACGGGCGGATGTTGGCAGGACACGCCTATCACCTTTTGGCCCAAGTCGTTACGCTGGTGCGACGTCAATCGTTCGCTGACACGAAGGTGGAACGGACGATTCGCCGGGCCTGTGCCATCATGCACGAACAGACAGGACGTCGAATCGACATGGAGCAACTGGCTGGAGAGTTGGCGGTGGGCTACTCGTGGTTCCGAAGGGCCTTCCGAGAATACGCGGGGGTTTCACCGGGCCAGTACCATCTGCAACTCCGGCTGAGCAGGGCCCGGCACATGCTTCAATACACTTCGATCCCCGTCGGCCAGATCGCTGCCGAGACGGGGTTTGACACGCCCGCCTATTTCGCGCGCGTGTTCGGCAAGAAGACCGGTCAGACGCCGCGTCAGTTCAGATCCGCCCGAAAGCAGGACTGAGCTGCTGGAATGCTTCCGGTTGAACGCAGCCGCCTGGCCCGAGCGGAGGGGCGCCTGTATCGCTTGTTTCTTGAGCTGGTTAGCCTAGCGTGCTAAGCTTCCGATGGAGGGGATTCTACCTGTGCTGCACTGTCCAAGCCGTCCGGAGACAGAGTTGATGGTTCTCGCCGCCCGCGAGCGCCCCTCGGCTCCTGTTGTGGAGCGCATGACGGCATGCGCGGACCATTGTGCGGATCTGGACCGATTCCTCTACCTGTGCAAGCTGCAGAAGGTCAGTATTCTGGCGCTCGGATCGCTCCGGGCGTTGGATCTTTCCGAATGTGGGTTCATTGCGCGCGCGGTGGACGCGTTGGAATCGCACCCGGGACGGCAGTGGGGCCGCTACCGGAAGCGGCTGCTCTGGACGGTCGCCATGACGAGAGACGCTCTGACCCGGGCGGATGTTCGATTCTGCTTCGTCCGGGGAACCCCGTTCGCGGATCGCTTCTACGAAAGGCCCTTGCTCCGTATGTCTGGCGACATCGATATTCTGGTGGAGCCCGGCAACGGGCACGCGGCCGTGGAGGCCCTTGAGGAGACGGGGTTCGTCCAAGGGCCCTGCGTCCTCGAGAATGAAGCGGTTCGCGACTATATCGGTCAGACCGAACTGAAGCACTCCTCGCTGCGCATCTGCGTGGACGTGAATCACTTCCTTACGGGTGGCGGCGCGATCCACAAGGGGAAGGGGGATCTGGTCGAGGCCGAAGAGATGTGGACGCGGGCGTCGCATGCCGAGGGCGCGGAATGGCGGCTGGCGGACGAGGATGTGTTCCTGAACCACGTCCGGCATGTGGGTCAGGGCCACCATTTCGACACGGGCCTGCTTCTGGCGTGCGCCGACATGGCGGCGTTCGTACGAACGTGCGCGGACCGAGTGGACTGGGACTTTGTCTGCGCCCAGACGCGGCGATGGGAATGCGCGCGGGTGCTACGGTTCTTTGCGTGGTTCTATGATCGCTACTACCGGGATGAGACTCAGCCGCCGCTTGGCCCGCTTGTACGGGGGGTCGCCTCCGTGGCCTCGGACCGTGAATGCGGCGCGTTCTCCAGAACGGTCCTCTTGAAGTTCCTCGCGCCGAAGTTGCCGCGGGAAACGCTGCCCGGGGCCATTCTGGACGGGAACCGGGTGTTTCTGTGCAAATTCTGGACCTTGGACCGCATGGGACGCCTCCTCAGCTTCCTTACTCGAATCCTGTGGCCGTCGCGCCACGAAGTGGTGCTCATGACGCGCCCGAGCCGCTCGGAGTCAATTGCCGCGCGTCGACTCCGCTACTACCTCAATCCGCTCGCCCTCGCGATCACGGGGGCGCTTGTGGGGGTGGCGGTCCGTTGCGCCGTGGCCGCTATTCGACTGGCGCTGAAGCCTTGGCACCGGGCGGACCGCCCAGCTAAGACGGATGGCAGCGTGGAGGAGAACGAATGAAGCCTAGGATCCTGTTTCTGTACGAAAACACGGGAAGCGGTCACCGAAGGGTGGCCCGTATCCTGGAATCGATCGTGGCGGAACGGTTCGATGTGGATGTGGTGTCGATGGCGGGCAACGACGTACTGGAAAGCACGTCGGGACAAGGGCTCATCTCGCTGTGGAACTACGTCATGCGAAAGAACTGGATGACGGTTGCCGCGTTTCTGGACACCATATTCACGAAGATGATCGCGCTCCCCCTGCTTGAGGTCGCCAGCGTCGCGCCCTTCCACGAAAGAATCGCCGCACTGCGTCCGGACGTCATCGTCAGCACCGCCGACCCGTTCAACAAGGGCCTGGGCTCGTATGCGGCCGAGAACGGCATACCATTTGTGATCTTCGGAACGCTGACATCAGTCAATGCAGACAACGTCAACCGGCATGCGGTCCATCTCTGCTATTTCTCCGAGACTGCCGAAGCCGTCCAGGCCTTCGATCTCGGGCTGACCTATTTCTCCTCCGAATTGCTGTCGACGGCCACGCCGCGGCAGCGGCTGGTCTATCTGGCAGGGCGCTACCTCGACGTCCTCCGTTGCGGCACGAGGGCGGTGCTCCAACCCGCAGGCGCCCGGACCGATCCCGGCAATGGCCTCGAATGCCATCCCATCGGCCCACTCGCCGATCCCGCTCACTTCCGCCGCCCGGATCGGCAGTCGGTCCGGGCCAAGCTCGGGCTCGATGCCGATCTCCCCTGCGTGTTGGTGGCAAGCGGATCTGTGGGTGGATCGTTCGTGTCGGATGCGATGGCAGCCCTGTGCCGTCATTGCCCGAGGCCGATGAATGTGCTTGCGGTCTGCGGGAGGGACGAGACCACGTACCAACGCGTGAGCGACATGCATATGGCCCATGAGGGTTCACGTGTGTTTCCCTATCGGTATGTGGAGAATTTCGACGAACTGGCGGCCGCGGCCGACTGCATCGTCACCAGGCCTTCCGGGGGTGTGTTCAACGAGTGCATGATCGGACGCGTTCCCATGATCGCGTACGGCCGGTTGCCCGGCGGCGACAGGGGGGCGCTGTTCTACATACGCAAGTACGGGCTCGGCGAGGTATTCCGATCATGGAGGGCGCTTCCCTCCGCCGTCGACAAGGTTCTTGCCCATACCCCGGAGTACCGGGGAAACATCGAGAGGTTCCTTGCCCCGTATCCCGACCGCTATTCCGACATGGCCGACATCATCGCCGGTGTCATCGGGAATGCGCTGGAATCGGCAGGGACGGGAAACGGGGAGCCCACGAACAGGACCTCGTAGGCGCCGGAACCGCACGCGCGGAACGAGGGCGTGTTGACCGGAGGAAACACCATTTGACGAAACGTGTTGATTCGCGGGACGACAGGGAGACCGTGACGATTGTCGGTGAAGGAAGCAGCGGGTACCGAATCGTCGTGGAAGAGAGCGCCAGTCATTCGGACCGCTATGCCGCCGAGGTGCTGCGGGACCATCTCAAGGCCTGTTCGGGCGTAGACATACCGATTTCGCGGGTGGATTCTCACGGCAGCGGCCCGATGCTTGTCGTGGGGAGCGGCGCGGTTGCCCGCGGTCTCGGGGTCTCGCCGTCGGGGGATTCACTGGGCGAATGGGGATGCGCAATCCGGACCGTGGGACCCCATGTCGTCATTGCGGGCACACCGCACGGTGGTACGTTGTTCGGGGTGCGCGACTTCCTCCGCCAGGAACTTGGCGTGCGCCGGTATGCGCCGGGCGTGACTCGGATTCCGTCCACGCCCAGCGTCGCTGTCCCCCGGATCGACCGAACCGTTGCCCCGGCCTTCGCGTGGCGGCACATCGATCGGAGCAGTTGGCCGGGATGCGACGAGGAATTCGCGAATTGCCGGGGCCTCAATGCGTGGGACGATTCGGCGCGGCCCGAGTTCGGCCTGCAGCACCAACATGACGGACTGTGCCACACCTTTCTTGAGTTCGTCGACCCGGCGGAGCACTTCGAGGGCCATCCGGAGTACTTCTCTCTTGTCGGCGGTAAGCGGCTTCGCCACGGCACGCAGTTGTGTCTTTCCAGCCCGGACGTCTTCGCGATGGTGAAGGAGAAGATGATCGCGCGCATGGCGGATCGTCCCGATTGCCGGCAGCACAGTTTCTCGCAGATGGACTACGGCAATTTCTGCGAATGCAGCGCGTGCCGTGCAGCGAACGGCCGCTCCGGCGTCAAGGGGGGCGCGCTGATCGAGTTCGTCAACCGGCTCGCGGAAGCGACGTCCCGCGAATACCCTGAGAAACTGGTCAGCACACTGGCGTACATGGACTCGCAGGCGCCTCCGGCCGGCATGCGGATGCATCCCAACGTGGCTGTCTGGCTCTGCGACATGTACCCGTGCTGTTGCAGTCACAGCATTCTGTCGTGTGAACAGAACGCGGTCTACCGCCGCCACGCCGAAGGATGGGCACGGGCCTGCGATCACCTGTACGTGTGGCACTATGTCTCCAACTTCGCCCATTACTACTGTCCCTTCCCCAACCTCCGCGCCCTGGCCGAGGACATCCGCTTCTACCGCGATATCGGCGTCGAGGGCATCTACGCGCAGGCCCTGGGGCGCGACGTCGGCGATCTCAGTGAAGAGGGCGCCTATGCTTCAACCGCGGGGAGCGAGGCGGGCGGCGGCGATTCGCGCTTGGTGCGGGCCTACCTCGTCACTGAACTGATGCGCGATCCGGACCAGGACGCGGCATCCGTAGTCCGCGACTTCCTGTCAGGCTACTACGGCCCCGCGGCGAACGCCGTTGAACGGTATCTCTCCCTCATTCACGACAAGGTGGACACGGACGACATCCACATGCATCCGTACACCAACCCGGCGCAAGGATATCTGCCGGACGAGGTCGTCGATGTGGGAGGAAGGCTGTTCGACGAGGCGGAGGCCGAGGTACACGGGGACGCGACCCTCCTGGAGCGTGTGCGGGTGGCACGCATGCCTCTGGTTTACGCGCGTCTGTTTCCGCGCAACGGATACCGGTTCTCGGAAGACCACCTGGTCTTCAACGGACCTCTCGCCGAACCCGAAGAGGCGACCGGGTTCGTCGAACGCATGGCGCGCCACGGGTTCAAGACCATCCGCGAATGGGGCGGCGAGCCGGACCAGCTTCCTCTGTACGCGGCCGTGCTCAACGATCCGGTGCCGGTGGCCACGCTTCAAAACGGTCTCCTGACCGTCGACGTTGTGCCGATTCTGGGGGGCCGTGTGATGCGAATCGTTCACAATGAGACGGGAACCTGCGTGACGGCGCACAACGTGAAGCAGAACCTTATTTTTCCCTTCGGCGGCGGAGAAGGCACGTACATCGGCGGCGCCGCCGCCGGCCAGGCCATGGTGGCCGGCGCCATGGACCCGGCGGTAGAGACTGTCCGCGGCGACCTTTCCGTCCAGATCGAGCAGTATGCGGGCGGCTTCACTGTGGTGCGCGAGATCGGGCTGCATCCCACCGAGCCAACGGTGACGGTGACAGCGAAAGTGACGAATCCCGGGGAGCGCGCCGTTCCGGTCCAGGTGAGGAGCCATTTCGAGCTTGCCATGGTGGATTCCGAATCGACTCGGGTCCGGTTCAAGAACCGCGCGGGACGGCAGAGGGACCTCACCATGTCGGGTGTGGTCGCGGGACTCCGCGACGGAACGCGCTTCCTGGAGTCGGAGTGTCCCGATGGCGAGTGGACGTTCACGGGGTGGCCGGGCCTGGAGGTGACGCAACGCTTTGACGATGGGGCGATGGACTTCGCGTGGTTGTACGCCTTCCCGGCCGAGCTGCGCGACCTCGAAGTCGACCTTTGGCTACACCCGCGCGCCCTGGAGCCGGGAGAACAGATGGCGTTCACGCACGAGCTTTCCGTGCGTGAACGCAGCACGCGAGGGCGAAAGGTCTAGTCCAGGGCGATCTCCTCCAAGTGGAGAAGGTCGGATAGGTCGGAGAGTACGATACGATCACCCGCACCCAGACCCTCCACGACCTCGACGCTCTTGGTGGAGTGCCTTCCGAACTTCGCTGTCACTCGACGAGCCGTGCGGCCATCGGGCGACGTGCGGAACACCTGCACGGGCCCCTCCGGCACGGCGAATGCGGGTCGGTCCACGTGGAGTACGTCTTCGAGAAGATGGAGTTGGATGGTTCCCGTCACACTAAGGTCGGGCCGCGCGCCGTCGGGTAGGGGGTCGCTGAACTCGACGTCCACGGCCACGGTCCCTTCGTGAACGGCTGGCGAGATGCGTCGTACGCTGCCTTCCATGACGGCTGTGTGCATGTCTATCATGGCCGTCTGCCCGAGGGCAATGTCCTTGGCCTGGGTTTCGGGAACGCGGATCTCGGCCTTGAGGTCGCCCGTCTGCACGATGAGCGCCAGATTGGCGCCGGCGGCGACTTCTTGCCCGGTTTCGATGTCGACCTGACGGACCACGCCCGCCAAGCTGGCACGCACTTCTAGACCGGCCAACTGGTTGCGCTTCAGTTCGAGCGAGGCCCGATTCTGCTCCAGGCGAGCTTGGCTGGCGCTCAGTTTCAGACCGGACGTCGCGTCCATAAGCGCCAACACGCGCTCTTCCGCCTTCAGATGCGCCTGCCGCGCATCCACGTTGGCGTCGGAAATCTCCATCTGGGTCCGCGACACGAGCTTGTCCTTGAACAACTGCGTATCGTTCTCGGCGTCTTTTCGTGCTTTCGCGTACTCCGCACGTGCCGTGGCAATGGCCGCCTCCTGCCGCGCGTGCTCCATGTCGCGCGACGCTTCCTCGATGGCCATCTCCTTCTCGGCCACGAGACATTCGGCCTCGGCCTCCCGGGCCTCCAGTTCCAATGTGGGGCTCCTCAGTGTAATCAACGCGTCACCGGGCTCGACAGATTCGCCGGGTTCCACGGCGATTGCTTCGACGCGCCCTCCGGCGCCAGCGGTGACCCAGATGAGGCGCTTGGGCGCCAGACGCCCATGTCCGGTCACCGCGATGGCCAGGTCCCCGCGCTGAACGGTGCCGAACCAGATACTGTTGGCGTCGACTTGCGGGAGCGCGGGCTTGATCAGCAGTGCCACGGCCCCAACCCCCGCGGCCACGCCAAGGGCCACTATGCCGAACAGAAGCCGTCTCAGGAATCTCCGCCGCTTCACGTCGTCTCGGGGAACATCCATTGCACTATCCTTGTGTCAAGCACCCGGGGCCGTCCGCCGACGGACCATTCCTGCTCACACGGACGCGGCGCCGGAGAGTTCTTCGGCGCCACGCGCATCCAAGGGAGGCGGCGAATCCGCCACCGACCCGTCGAAGAGGTACACCTTGCGTTGGGCGAACTCGATGTACCGGGGATCGTGGGTCACCATGCAGATGGTGCCTCCGTCCCCGTGAATCTCGCCCAGGAGATCCATGACGGCTTCGCCATTGGCCGAGTCCAGGTTGCCCGTCGGCTCGTCGGCGAGCAGAATGGCGGGGTTGCCCACGAGTGCGCGCGCCACGGCGACGCGCTGCTGCTGCCCACCGGACAACTGTCCGGGGTAGTGTTTCATGCGGTGGGTCATGCCGACCCGTTCGAGCACGCGTTCCACCGCTTCGGCGCGGCTGCGCGAGGCTCCCGGCCGGTACAGCAAGGGGACCTCCACGTTTTCCCGAACCGTGAGGTCGCCGATGAGGTTGAAGCTCTGGAACACGAACCCAATCTGCCGGTTCCGGATGCGGGCGCGCTCGGTGGCGCTGAGGTTCGACACGTCGTCGTCGCCGAATTGGTATTCGCCGCTGGAAGGCGGTTCGAGCAGCCCCATGATTGCGAGCAGGGTCGATTTTCCGCAGCCCGACGGGCCCGCGACGGCGACGAAGTCGCCGGGGAAGATGTCCAACGAGACATCCGCCAGCGCGTGGGTCTCCACTTCGTCGGTATGGTACGTTTTGCCGATCCCGCGCAATGCGGCCAGTGGGGGGCCGTCTCTGTCTTTCGCCATGGCTCGTCCTCCCTCCCGATCGTTCCGATCAGTCTTGATAGCACATTGTTTGGAGATTGAAAAGGGCCGAGTACCGCCCCCCCGCCTCCATCAACTCTTCGTGCGAGCCGAATTCCGCTACGCGTCCTTCTTCGAGTAGCGCAATCCGGTCCGCCATCCGTACCGTGGACAGTCGGTGGCTAATCAGGATCGCGGTGCGCCCGCGGAGCAGGTCGCGGAACCGGCTGAACAGCTCGTATTCCGCGCGGGCATCCATGGCGCTGGTCGGTTCGTCGAGCACCACGATCTGCGAATCGCGCAGGAACGCCCGTGCCAACGCGACCTTTTGCCATTCCCCGACGCTCAGTTGGGCGCCGTCCTCCAGCACTTTGCCTAGAGCCGTCTCGTACCCCTTCGGAAGCCCGGCAATCGCGCCATGGGCCCCGGCATCGGCCGCGGCCTTCACGATACGCGGATCGTCTTGGGCGAGCTGGACGTCACCGAACCAGATGTTCTCCCGTGCTGTAAGACTATAGCGCACAAAATCCTGAAAAACCACACTGACGCTTGAGCGCAGTTCCGGCAATCCGAGTTCGCGGAGGTCGACGCCGTCGATATTGATCGCGCCGGTGGCGGGGTCGTAGAGGCGGCAGAGGAGCTTGATGAGGGTTGTCTTGCCTGCGCCGTTGGGCCCTACCAGCGCGACGACCTCTCCGGGACGCACGTCGAGTGTCACGTCGCGGAGCACGGTCCGGTCGCTTCCCGGGTATTGAAACGCCACATGGTCGAAGCGGATCCCTTGCTGCATGGGACGGGGCACGGGCGCGGGGCATGGCGGGTCCACGACCTTGCTTTCCAATGACAGGAATTCGAATAGGTTCTCGATGAAGAGGCTGTCCTCATATAGGCTTCCGGCCGCGCCGAGGACGCGCTGCAACGCGCCGCGGGCCATCTGGAAGGCTTGGTGGTACATCACCATGTCGCCCAGCGTAATGGCGCCCAGGACGGTACGCCATACGATGAAGGCAAACGCGCCGAACACGGCCGCCAGCGTAACGGATTGGGCCCCGGAAGTGGCGAAGGCTCGCCGGGTGAAGATCCGCAGGCGCTCGCGTCGCAGACGGTCGCGCACTCTGATGAACGAATCGGTGAGCCACGGGCCCAATCCGTACATGCGCACCTCCCGGGCATAGGGTTCTTCGGTGATGAGGCGGCTGAAGTACTGGGACCTTCGTTCGTCGCCGGTGCGACTCCGCATCCAGCCGAACATCTTCTTCGTGAACCTCAAGCGGACGCACAGGTCGGGAATCGCCGCGGCGACCAGAATCAGGGTGATGCTCCAGTGGAACATGAGCAGGAGCCCAGCCATGGACACGAGTGCAACGAGGCTCTGTCCGAAGCTTGCCAGATTCGAGAGGATCAGCAAGGGGCGCTGTGGCGCTTCGGCCTGGGCCCGATACAGGGTGTCGTGATACTGGGCGCTCTCGTAGTACTCGAGGTCGACTTCCAGGGATTTCTGGTGGACCATATCCTGCATGTACCGGGCGACGGCCAGGCTCAGCGCTCGTTGCACGACGCTTGCGGCGGCTCCAAACGCGAGGCCCACCAAGCCGACTCCTGCCATCGCCGCGACGAGGGCCATGATGTGCGCGAGCGCGGCCCGCTTGTCTGATGCTGTCACGGCCACGGTGACGGCGTCTACGACGAGTTTCGTCAGGTACAACGTGAGGAGAGGGAGGACGCCCTGGACAAGGAGCAGAATCCCATTGGTCGTGGTCAACCACGGCGCACTGCGCCACACGAAGCCAAGGGACATTCCGAACCGCGCAAGCGTACGCCGAAACCGTCCTCCGGTTCGCACCTGCGCTGTTCCGTCTGCTGTATTCATCCGTTTCTCATCCCTGCCGGAGCACTTCCATGGGATCCAGCCGCGTGGCGCGCCATGCGGGCACGCAGCACGCGGGCAGCACGATGACGATCAACACCGCGACGCCGAGCGTGAGCGACAGCGCGTCGCCCGCGCCTACGCTCTGCAGGGAAATCCGGCTCTCGATCAGCCGGTTCATCACATATCCCAGGACCAGCCCGGCCACGGTCCCAATCAGGAACAGGCGGGCCCCATGGCGCAACACATGCTTCAGAAT